>JBKDRW010000061.1:0-3681 GCA_046341255.1 Planctomycetota bacterium | reverse complement strand
CGTCAGCAGCCAGATCGACATGGTCATCAGCACAGATGCGGCGATGGCCGACGTATCAGCAGATTATGTTGTCGCTGACACTTCCAGTCCCCGCCGTGTGATGGACTTGCAACTCTGCGCGATGGGACTGTTTGACGCATTGCCACAGGGGATTGCACTTCTGGATCAGACTCAGACGGTGCGCTGGCACAATGCGTCATTTCGTTCTCTGTTAAAGTCCGATGAGACGCTGATCGGGCGATCACTGCAGGATGTGATCAGTCCGGCCGATGGAGTCGATCTGAATCGCCTCAGCGTACCCGGCGGGGAAACGTCGGCGGAGTTCCTGAATGTCAGACGAGCTGACAAGTCGGTGCTTGGTCTGCAAATGGTTCACTCTGGCATTTCGCTGGGGCCTGAGTGCGGACAGGCCATCATCGTCACGGTCAGTGATGTGACTGCAGACGTCATTGCGAGGCAGAAGCAGGATGCCATTTATCGTGCCGGGCTGGAGTTGGAGAATCGCTCTTCGGATCAGATTACGGCCATGAGTCTCGCAGAGCGGCTGGAGGTGTTAAAGGATGACATCCTGCAGTTCACGAAGACGGTCCTCGGGTATGAGACGTTTGAGATCCGCCTGCTGAATCAGGAAACTCGTGAGCTGCTTCCATTGCTTGAGTTTGGCATGGCCCCCGAGGCCATTCAACGTCGTCTGTTTGCCGCAGAAAGTGAAAACGGCGTCACGGGGTTTGTGGCTTCTACGAAGAAGAGCTATTTGTGTTCTGATACCAACAGGGATCAGTTGTACCTGTCTGGTGCGGCGGACGCCCGGAGTTCGCTGACGGTACCGCTCATGATTCATGAGACAGTCTTCGGTACGTTCAATGTCGAAAGTCCGGGGACCTTTGCCTTTGCTCAGACAGATCTGGACTTTCTGACTCTGTTTGGTCGTTTTGTCGCCAGCTCACTCAATCAGCTCCGGTTGCTCGCGGCTGAGCAGATTACGCTCGCCACGGAGCATACGGATGAGTTGCGTCGTTCGATATCTGAGCCTTTTGATGACATTCTGAATGCTGCCACGTGGATGCTTCTGCGTCAATCGGGACGCGATCTGGAGATCTGCGATCGTCTGCGACTGATTCTGGATCGAACTCGCCGGATCTTTGCCGTGGTCGGCAATCATTTCCTGACACCCGAATCCGCATCAGGTCTGCCGGTTCCAACGGTCAGACGTCTGCTGCGACCGGCTCTGTACGGAAGCCGCGTGCTGATCGCTGATGATGATGCAAGGACTCGGACGGAAGCGCACCACTGGCTGGGTCAGGCCGGATGTTGTGTTGAAGCGGTTCGCACCGCGGGAGACGCATACGGGATGCTCAGCAGTCACGATTACGATGCCGTTCTGGCCGATATTCGGCTGCCTGATCTGACCGACGGTGGGTACGAAGCATTTTCAATTCTGAATCGCATCAAGCCGGATGTGCCAATCATCTTCCTCGCGACTTCATGCGTATATGACCCGCATCATTCGATTTCCAGATCAAATCCGGAAGGGTTGTTCAATTCACTTACGAAGCCGATGGCGTCCGCAAGGCTTCTGGATATGGTGGAAAGAGCGGTCATCCATCGACGAAGGTTGAAGAGAGGCGACGATGACCGATGACATCACTCGGGAAGAACAGATCAGTCGGATTTTCGAGCAAGCCGCCATTGATGAAGCGATCGATTCCCTGGCCCGCCCGGTGCTGCTTGAAATCGCCGCGAAACGACCGATCCGTTGTGCGACGTTCAAAACACGATATCCGGTGGTTTTCGCAGCATTGCGGTTGCTCTGGATCTGTCATCCTTACGCGAGTATGCAGGAAGTCGGCTGGCTGGAATTGCGGGACCTTGACCTGCCCATCGCGGATACGAAGGCCGTCATCAGGACGGCAACCCGATATGGCAGGCTCAACAATGGTTTTTCCAGCATTTTCGGTGTCCTGCTGAGAAAACTGGGGGCTCAATCCACGGTGGAATTGCTTCAGGAACTTCACTCGCAGAGCACAAAAGAATCTGATCAGCATTCTGTCCGCGTGTGGATTTCTGTGTTTGGTCACAAGTCCTACGAGCGATTCCGAGGGGAGGACTGCGGACAATCTTCACTGACCTCGAAGGCACAGCAGGCGCTAAAAATTTTTTTCCTGCTCGCGCCATTCGGCTCGCAGGTCCTGGCCCCGGAGCATTTTGAGTTGTCCCGCCTGAAGGAGCATTGGGAGTGCTTTCGAGACAACCTGTCCGTGCGAGTGTTTGCAGCGGCTTTCGCCGCACTTCAGGTCCATGCAGAGACTCGGTCACTGGTTCTGCAGCAGATCGCACAGCTCGACCCGATGCTGGCGCACAATTTGATGCCGAATGTTGAATATGTGCTTCGGAAGTCTCCGGTTCACCTCAGTGATAAAGACCTGCTCCACCGACACGACCCTGACGACTTCAACTGGGATGAAGTCTGAGAGCAATCCGAACGTGGTCAGAGGCTCAGCCTTTTTTCGCAGTTGCCTCCCGCAGCGTTTCACGCACTCGCATCAAGATCTGTCCAAGTTGATTCTGACCTGAGCCGTCGCCTCCATCGCCCCAATAATGGTCCGAGGGATTGCGTTCGACGAGCACAGCATGGCCCGTCTCCAGCAATCTCTGACGCAGCGACGCGTGCTGCGAAAATTTGGTGAAGACAGCCCGCTGCATCACCTCATCCCTGATCTGATTCCAGTCGGAGCGACAACAATGATCCGGATGTCTGCCCATTCTCCACGCGTCGAAAGGTCTTGTGACCGCACGGATGGAATCAGACCACGCAGGATCATCCACAAATTTGGACGCCTGATAAAAGTGCTCGCTGGTCGGCCATGTCACTCCGTCGATCACAATGGGATACGGCGCGAAATTCGACAGCCAGCCGTAACGGTCGCCTTTCAGATAAAAGTGAATTTCACTGAGCATGCTCGACAGATCCCGAAGTTTTCATACGGAAGCAGAACATCCTGCAGGAACTTGTGGTCGGCATCAGACGATTTGAGGGACAGTCGGGAGAAATCATCGATCCGGGTCAGCAAGTAACGGTTGAAGTATCCCGAATCTGCACCATCCCGGGCTGTTCACTCAAATCGCTGGTCAGCCGAAAGAGATGATACGTTCCTTCTCTCAGGTTTTTGATATCGCGTTCGCAGGACTTCAATGGTTGGCAGGTCGTGGCTGCCATCTTCGAGCCCTTTGATGATGTCCAGCAACTGTTCTGACGAGCCAGACAGCAGGTGAGTTCGTTTGTCCCGTGGGCGCAGCTGGCTTTGCACATAGCCGCTGAGGTTCACCGAATAGATCCGGCAATCTTCGTTCACTGTCTGACGGTAGCGATCCACCATCGACTGCATCGTGGCTTTTCGTCCGAAATACGTTTCCATGTTGTATCCACAATTCTGAGCCGTCCCCTGATCTCCCTGCGTGTAGCAGCAGAGATCGGACAGAAAGATGATGCGATCAACATGAATCCTGCGTCGAGTGACATCATCAAGTGCCCACCACAGTCCCGTTTCCGTTCCTTCGCCGACTCACGGTCCTGTCGCGAATTCAGGAATTGCAAGGGCTCCATGCTGGCTGCGTTCTTCCTGGCCGGCGATCGAATCTATCCTCGCTTTAATCGACAACGTGGATCCCTCAGCATAAGGG
>JBKDRW010000060.1:0-19701 GCA_046341255.1 Planctomycetota bacterium | reverse complement strand
GCGTTGTGATGAATGATCTGAATGATGGAAGCGTTGTTGGAGCAGGCTCGATTGTGACTCGCGAGGTTCCCCCATACGCAGTGGCCATCGGAAATCCGGCCCGCGTTCTACGCAGCAGACTGGATTCGCCTTTTCCAGCTTCACCGGCTTCAGAAGCCTCGGCAGGAAAAGTATCCAACATGAAGCTGGCCAGGAGCAGCACATGATGACGTTATCACAGTCGCTCGCTCAGGCATCGCTCCGCCCACCTCAATCATCGGGTGATTTTCGAATCGTGGCCTTTGATAACCATCAGACGGCACCGTCCGGTTTGCTGGCAGAACTGCATTCCCGCATTCTTCCAACAAGTCCGCTGGTCCGCCTCGGCCATCGCTTCATGGAAAAGTTCTACTACGAGGTGTTGCCTGAGAACGGCCTGATCTTTGGCGCCGTCGCTTACCTTGGCGAACAACCGGCCGCATTCGTTGTTGCAACAGACGATTCCAGCGGATTCATTCGCAGGGCAATCCGACGCTGCTGGCTGAAGATGACTTACGAATGCTGCGTTTCTCTGCTCACCAATCCTCGTGTGCTCAAGGGCGTGCCCGAAGCGCTGGCATTGACAAAGGCAAGATTCACGGAATGGCGGCATCGCTCCCGTCATTCGCAGCCTGAAATCGAGGCGACCATCTCAGATTCCAATGGTGGAGAGATTCTTTCTATCGGAACGCTGCCGGAATTTCAGACGCCGAAGTTCCATCGCGATACCAGACTGAATCTCGCAGAGGAACTGCTGAAGTTCGCTGTGAATCGACTGCAGAACAACGGCACTCCGGTCGTTCGCTGTGTTGTCGACGCGGACAACAAGCCGGCTCAATTCTTCTATCACAGCCGCGGCTGGCGACGTCAGGCTGCATCGAATGCCGGATGGAAAGTGCCGGTCGTCGAGTTCGTGCTGCGTCCTCAGTGATACGGGTCCCGCGGATGCTGGAGATCGTTCAGCAAGATGGTCCCTTGTAAGTTCATGACTTTCCGACATTTCATCAAGAAAACGACCACATGATTCTTCCGGACCGTGCACTCCTGAAGCAGACCAACAGCCTCGACTACTTCCACTGGAACTACCAGTTCCCGATCAGGTACATCCAGCGATTTCGTTTTCAGGCCATCCTGAACATGCTGGGGCAACAGCCCGTGGATTCAATTCTGGAAGTTGGCACCGGCAGCGGAATCTTCCTCCCCGAATTGTCAAGACATTGCCGGGACCTGCACGCGTGTGACGTCCATCATCACATGGAAGCCGTGGAAGAAATGTGTCGACTGACCGGAACCAAAGCCACACTCAGAACATGCCCGCTGGAGAACACGGGCTACCCAGACGCAAAGTTTGACGTCGTGATTGCCGTCAGCGTGCTGGAGTTTGTTGACGATCTGGATCAGTCTCTTCGAGAAATCCAGCGGATTCTGAAACCCGGCGGAGTGTTTCTGACGATCTGCCCTCAGAAGAGTGAAACGCTCGACTACGTCCTGAGTTTCTATTCACGAAAGAAACCTGAAGAAGAGTTCGGGGATGCGCGGTCGAAAGTCTGCCCCAGCCTCGAAAAGCAGTTTCAGGTCATTGAGAAACGCGTCTTCCCCGGAATCATCGGTCGAGTCCTGCCTGTGTACAGCTACTACAAACTGGGCCGAACAGCCACCGTCTGACAACCCATGAATCATGGGTCCACGGATCCGAGTCATCAAATCAGCACTGTTCGAAATCTGAGTTTTCACATGTCCACCTCACCTGCTCGCTCGATTCGTGTCTCGATGATGCTCGTCATCGTGGCCACATCGTTGCTGATCTCATTGCCAGAGATCACAACATCCGGCCCCTGTTCGCCGGATGGACAGCGATACGCGTTTAACGGCGTGCTGATCCATGACATGCTCCGAGACGGTCAGGTGCTGCATCCTTATCAATATAACGTGGATTTCTATTCGCGTTATCCGGCAACGAATCTGCCATACGGTCCGCCGGTCCTTGCGGCGGTCTTTGCTGCTGCGTTCCGGCTGCTCGGGGTGTCTTTTGTGACGGCTCGCGCCGTGGTGTCACTCTATACGGTTGCCACAGCGATGATGACGAGATTCCTGGTGGAACGAGTGACAGGACGCTACTGGCTGTCCGTTCTGTCTGTCGGACTCCTGTTGTCAAACCCCATCATCGGCATCTGTGCGCGCGATATCGGACCGGAGATGGCTGTTGCACTGCATTCATTTCTGACACTCTGGCTGTTCTTCGAATACGTCGAGAATGACCGCAGGTGGTTTGGTCTTTTTGCAGCGTTTTCTCTGGGTCTGGGCTATCTGAGCAAACAGTACATTATTCCACTTGGACTGGCTTTACCCCTGTATGCGGCTATCAGAGGAAAATGGAGTCTGTTAAAGCTTCGCGAAACATGGATCGCAGCCCTGGTGGCGGTCCTGCTGACCGTTCCGTATACAATCCTGAGTCTGAAGTTCTCGAACGAAGACCTTGGTCTGAAACTCGCTCCGCCAATGTCGTGGGACCTGCTGCTCGGGTACCCGCGACTGATGTTCCGGTTTATTCCGGTCCTGCTGGTGATGGGACTGACTGGCTGCGTGATCGGCCTGAGACGTCGCCAGCCAATTGTGATGCTCACCAGCCTCTGGGCACTGACGTGGTATGGTTTTAACACGTTCTCAATGGGCTATGTCATTCACGAGCGGTATCTGTTTTCCTTCGTCCTTGCACTGCTTGTCCCCGCTGCGATTGCTGTCGACGAAATTCTGCTGTTGCTCCGACGACCCAGCCTGCAACCGGTCGGCATTGCCGCAATTCTCATGTGGATGGGCGTGGAAGCCAGCCAGACACCTCGTTACTTTGTTCGAGGTTATGAAGATGCCGGACGATTCGTCGCCGGATTACCCGAACCGGGCCAGTCGATTCTGTTTTATGGAACCTACGATGGTTCGTTCATGATGGGAGTTCGCGAACGTCGGCCAACGGGAGGTCCGCTGATTCTCCGAGGCGAACGGCATCTGGCCGTGCGACTGTGGTTTGACGACGTTCCGAAAGAGATTCGTGTCCACACGCCGGAGGACATTGTGAAGATGATGAATCAGCATCAGACCGGTTACGTCGTGGTGGAACGTGACCTGCCCGGCACAAAAAACAATTACCCGGAGTATCGCCTGCTGCTGGAAACCGCCGCAACTCATCGGCAATTCGAGGAACTACAGCGTTTTCCGATCGAAGACGAATGCTGGTGCGGGGCCGGTTCTGAACTGATTGTCTACCGCTTTCACCCCGAGACGGCTCCGGCGAAAACAGAAACGAAATTTCCCGAAAAAATCACCCGGCTCGAGATCGAAGTTCCGACTCTGCCCGCCACTCCTGACATCGCTCTTGAAACCAGATGAGCCAGCAGGCTCCCTGTCAGCCCGAACGTCTTCGTGACACCTCCGACTCTCGTGCCGTCATGGGCAGCCTGGACTCAGCGACACTTTCGCACAGATCAGGATGTCTGAGCTGCACTGCAGAAAGTTGAGCTGGATACCGACGGCATCATCCACTGTGATCGATGGATGCCTCGCAGACCGCATCATGTTTCACGATTCGGACTTCGGCTCAGACTTCCGACGTCGGCGCGGCTTTTCTTCCGGGGGAGTCCGCAGTGTTGCTTCCAGAGCTGTGATTTCATCACGCAGTCTGGCGGCAGCTTCGTAATCTTCCAGCTCAATCGCTCGCCGTTGTTCATTTCGCAGTTGAATCAGTTTTGACTGTTCAGCAGTACCCACCATCGTACTGCGGGGCTTTTTTCCGACATGCCGACTGTCCTCGTGAATGTTCTCGAGCAACGGCAGCAGTTCCGTCAGAAATTCCGTGTAGTCATTCGCGCAACCGAATCGACCTGTCTCGCGGAATTCATTGAATGTAATCCCGCAATTCGGGCATGCCGAAGGCGAATCTCCGCTTTCCGCCATCAACTCTTCCAGCTTGGACGCCAGATCAGTTGCGCCCGTTGTACCGGCTGGTTCCGGAGTGGTCTCAAGATACTCGCGAGCACAGGTATCACAAAGATGAATGGCGGTCGCATGGCCATCGCGAATCTCAGTGATGTGCAGGGTTGCTGCCTTCGCGCAGCGTCGACATTTTTTCATGATGGATCTGCCGGGTTACAGTTCGCCATGGCAGATGAATTCTGCTGACGATTTTAAAACATCTTCACAAGACCCCGAAATCTCTGCAAGAGTCACTCCACGCAATTCGACAGGCTTCCCTCGGCCGCCTGGAAAGAAGAAAATGAAAACGCGCAGTTCTGAACGTTCGCGTGCAACTTCCGCCGAAACTTCCTGACAATGATTCTGTCTGGATTGACTCAGGGCCAGCCTCAGACATCATCCGATTCGATTCTGCGGAGCAAGACTTTCTGCGGCGACTCAAAGGCCCGTGACGTCACTTTCTCTGAAAACAATTTTTGCACAGGATCCGGGTTCCCATGCCACCGTTTTTTTTCTCTGCTGCCGTTCCCGTGACATTGATCACCACGGTAGTTCTGCTGACATCCCGGACCATACAGGCTCAGGAGCCAGTCACCGGATTGATTCCCGAGGTCAGCAAAGCGGATCTCGCGATGCCAGGGATCATGCCCGATCGAATCATCCTGACATGGCACGGCGATCCGGCGAGATCACAATCCGTCACGTGGAGAACATCAACGACCGTGACCAGAGCAGTGGCTGAACTGGCTGTTGCCGACGGAGGACCGAAGTTCACACGTTTCGTCGCCACCTTTCCGGCAACGACAGAAACTCTGAAGACCGACCTCAATGAAGCAAATTTTCATTCGGTACGTTTTGAAGGGCTCGATCCGGAGAAGCGTTATGTGTACCGGGTTGGTGACGGCAAAAACTGGAGCGAATGGTTTCAGTTTTCCACGGCATCTTCGGAGCCGAGGCCGTTTTCTTTCATCTATTTCGGTGATGCACAGAACGATCTTCGCTCCATGTGGTCACGAGTGATTCGAGAAGCGCAGCGGGAAGCACCGAAGGCGAGCTTCATGATTCATGCGGGAGACCTGATCAACCGAGCTGAATCAGATTCCGACTGGCATGAGTGGTTTGCCGCGGGTTCATGGATCAATGCAATGGTGCCCAGTATACCGGCTGCCGGCAATCACGAAATGGCGAAGGTCGATGATCTTCGACGGCTGTCTCATCATTGGCGTCCTCAGTTTACGCTTCCCGAAAACGGAGTCAGTGGTCTTGAAGAATCATGCTATACGCTGGTCTATCAGGGCGTTCGAATCATCGTCCTCAACACCAATGAGAAAATTCAGGAGCAGGCCGCGTGGCTGGAGACAATTCTGGCAGCCAATCAGGAACGCTGGGTCATGTGCACATTTCATTTTCCGATTTTTTCGACTGGCAGGAATCGGGATAATGAATCACTCCGAGCTGCGTGGAAGCCAATCCTCGACAAATACAAAGTCGACCTCGTCCTCCAGGGCCATGATCACACCTATGGTCGCACGGGCCTCGAGACACCTGTCGCCACTGCGAACCTGAAGACGGGGGTTAACGCCAGTGAAATGACCGCAGGAACCGTCTACGTCGTGTCTGTCAGCGGGCCAAAGATGTACGATGTGCAGAAGTACCCGTTTATGAAACGCGCCGCCGAGGATACGCAGCTGTTCCAGATCATTCATATCAACCAGGACAAGCTCCATTACGAGGCATACACGGTTGCGGGCGTATTGTACGACGCGTTCACTCTCACGAAACGGGCAGGCATGCCCAACGAACTGACCGAACAGATTCCGCCCACTCCCGAACGCCTCCGACCGCCTGTCGTTCTGGAAGAAAAGAAAGCGTCCGAGGCTTTGCAGACAGACAAGACGATCGCTCCCTGACTCTGTCAGCCTGATCATGACCTTGATTGATGCAGCCGAACATTCGCTGTTCGCATTGAGCCGATCGAATCCGCCATCATTCACGAAGCCCATAAAACGTCATGGCCATCAGATACCTGCACGTAAGCTGATCTCAAAGACACCCGGATTTCATGCATCCGGCAGTGTCGAGTCACGGGGTCCTTGACGGCACACGTGTCCTGGTCAGCCGACGCACAATGCTCACTCGCTGCATTCCTTGTGACCGGGCCGCTGCGCAGGTCCACGATCAGTCCGAAAATCCGGCTGCAACAGTCGGCCACCGGGAAGCCAGACGTCGAGGTGGCAGCATCGAGTCGCTCGACACGAGCAGGCGACCTGATAACCTGACACTCAGGCTTTGCGGACAATCAGATTCATCGCAGAGAAAATCAGATTTCTCTGCCACCCCGAGAACACTGCCTGTGTCTGTCACGAATTCAAACCAGCTGGCTCAGCGAGTACATGAGCTGCGTCAACGAACCCTTCATGCCGTGGAACAGGTCGTTGTCGGAATGAGTCATGTCACTGATCAGTTGCTGATGGCACTGATTGCCGGCGGTCACGTGTTGCTGGAAGGTGTTCCAGGTACCGCCAAGACAACCTTGTGCCGGACGTTTTCGGCGACTCTTGGAATTCACTACGAACGCGTTCAGTTCACTCCGGACCTGCTGCCATCGGATGTGACCGGAACTCAGGTGCTGGATCGACAGACCAGTCAGTTTGTCCTGCGAAAAGGTCCGGTGTTCTGTCAGCTCCTTCTGGCCGATGAATTGAATCGCGCACCAGCCAGAACTCAATCTTCCCTGCTGGAAGCGATGCAGGAGCGACAGGTCACGATTGAAGGCAGGACTCTGCCTTTGCCGGAACCATTTATGGTGCTGGCAACTCAGAATCCGATCGAGCAGGAGGGTGTCTACCGACTTCCCGAAGCCCAGCTGGATCGTTTTTTGTTTCGCATTCACGTCGGCTATCCGGATCGCGAGCAGGAAATTGCCATGCTGGATCTGCATAGTCGATCCATTCCCAGACCAGCAGCAGTCACAACGGCTGAGGAAATCTCGGCTATTCAGAAAGAAATCGATTCCGTTTACGGCTCACGCGAACTGCAGGAGTACATCATTGACTTGGTTCGTCGGAGTCGGGAGCATCAGGACCTTATTCTGGGAGCAAGTCCGCGAGCAGCCATCAATCTGATGAAGGCTGCTCGAGCCCACGCATTGCTGAGCGGCCGAACGTATCTGACACACGAAGATATTCAAACTGTTTGTCAGCCGGTTCTGGGACATCGTCTGATTGTGCGCCCGGAAGCCGAAATGGATGGCCAGACCATTACACAGATTGTGGAACAGCTGATCAAATCCGTGCCTGTGCTTCAGGATCGTCGCAAATGACGCTGCTTGGACGCTGGATGGTGCTGCCAGCTCTTGTCGGTATGTTTCTCGGGATTCTTCGAGGACAGATCGGACTGTCGCTTGTTTCGCTGTCGGTCATCCTCTGGCTGCTGGTCGAATGGTTTTGGTTCACGTGGCGAGTCTGGGCCGAACTGCCTCAACTCTCAATGGAACGCACGGTCAACGGAAGATCGGAAAGCACCGGACTTCTCTGGGCCGGCCGACTCATTCAGATCAACGTCACAGTTCGTGCCAGACGGGGCTCACTCAGTCCCATGCTGCAGATTCGTGATGTCCTGCCAGATAACGTCGAAGTCATCCGCATGGAGCACGATATCTCGATTCGATCCCGATTTTCCGAAGTCAAGTTCAGCTATCACGCACGTGTTCGCGGAGCCGGACGACTTCGACTGCCTGGGTTTCGGGTGATCGCTTATGATGCCCACGGATTCTTCCGAATCGAACGATTCATCTCGTGCGTTCAGGTCTTTCGAGTTCTTCCGGCTTACGCCGACGCGGGTGACCACCAGCCCCTCGTCAAACGAGTCAACTCGCTGCCGCAGCACGGCATTCATCGGCTTCAGCGATCGGGAATGGGCTCAGAACTTCTGGAACTGCGCGACTATGCTGATGGTGACCCTCCCAAATCGATCGCATGGAAGGTGTCCGCTCGACGCGACCGTCTGATGACACGCCAGTACGAATCGGAAGTCCCCGTACGTGTGCAGCTGTTTCTGGATGGCTCCATGAGTACTCGACTGGGAGGCTTTGGATGTCGACTGCTGGACCAGATGACTTATGTGGCCGCAAGTGTCGCTCGCACCGCTGCTCTGGCAGGTGATCCTGTCGGCGCGACGTTGTTCGACGAACGCGGCCAGAAACGTATTTCTCCGCTGGCTGGCGAACGAGGTTTCCACCGTCTGCTGGAAGTCATGTCCGACTTTTGTGTCAATCCGGCTCCCTTGCCCGATCGTCTGACTCCACTGCTGCTTCAATACGCACTCAGCCTGGCTTCCGAGCAGTTCCCTGAACTGCTGGATGCGCGAGTTAATCGGATTCCATGGACCCTTTTTCCCTTATTACCATGGTCTGTACGACGACATCAGGACCGTTGTCGACTCGCAGGTGTGTTGTCCGAATTGTACCGCATGCCCTTATCGCGTCATGTGCAGCTGATTCACGATGACGGCCTGATGGCGACCTTTGCACAGCATTTTCTCAGTCAGTCCGGACTGGCATGGCTGACTCCCGTTGTGTCGATTCGCGGCCGAGGATTTCACGACGGATTGACCCGCATGAATCTGCTCAGCCGCGCTCTGACAACGGCAACACTGAACGCCAAAGATAACGAAGTCTTCGTGATCTTCTCTGACCTGCTGGAAGGCGCGACGAGCATTTCTCATCTGATGCCGGCCGTGAAGATGGCGCTGGCACGACATCATCGAGTCGCAGTCGTGTGCCCGACTCCCACCTTCAGACGGCCGACGGCAGAATCAGCAGAGATTTCCGATACGTCGAGCGAAGCCTTGCTGCTGGCTGCGGAACAGACTCGAGCCCGCGAATTGTCCAGCCAGCTGCAGCGCGAACTTCGACGTGTGGGTGCGGTCATTTCATTTTCCGGCGAACAACAGGCGATTCGGATGGTTCTGGCCGAGATGGATCTGGCTCGAAGCGGTCGAGTTGCCGCGGCAGGAGCGAGGCGATGAGTACAGCTGTTGAGCCGTCTGCCGCCCGACGTGACCAGCGACATGAGTCGATCATTGAACGACCCGGAGATCTTGTTTGCCGCGGGCTTCTGTTGCAGCCAGCGGCGTACGCTGCGGTCGGATTCCTGATGTCGCAACTGTTCGTCCCGGTGCCGCTGGCGGCAAAGCTTGTCCTGATCGCCGGAGTACTGCTGACGCTGCGACGCTGGGGGGCCGTGATGGTCCTCGTTTGTGTTCAGGCTGATCTGTTTCTGCGCGAAGGTCGACAGTTTCCCGCATTGAGAGGTTCTGACGGCCTTGTCTTCGTCCTGATGACGGCTGCCGTACTCATGTTCATTTCACGTCAGCGGCTGTTGTTGATGCACCTCGCAGGACTGTCACTTCGAGATCTCCTGAGGCGATGGACGGGCCGTTCTGCGATTTTCCATGCTGCCGAGGATCGGTTCCCGCCTTCGAACTCATTTGCCGAGAAAAGTCACGCCCGGGAAAACGGATCCGCGCTACAACTGCTGGTTGAAAACGTGTATGCCTCGGCCACGTCCATCGTTCCGCTGATCCCCGCGGCGTTGAGAGGCCTGACTGTGCTGCTGGCTTGCGTCACCGTGGCTCGCTTTCTGTTGTCGCGGATTCCGACGAATCCCGAGCTGACGGAACAGCTTCGAGACATGGTCAATGCAGACCCGACACTATCGTCCGCGGCATTGTTGTTCATGATGGTGCTGGCGGTCTGGGTTGTCATCAGTGAAATCCACTGGCGCCAACTGACGCCAGAGCAGGCTCGGATGTATCTTCGTTCGGAATTGCTGCGAGAGGCGTATCCTGATCTCCGCATGTTTGTGATTCGCCGAATTCGTCGACGTCAGAAACGTATTCTCACTGCGTCAAAAGCCAAAGAACATTCCAATTCAGCCGGGAGCCGGACAAAGTGACTGCCCGAGTTTCGGAAGGTGGCTTTCTGCCCTCAGCTGATCAGAGGTGAAAAATATGTGGTTCTGGATTCGTGAAATTCTCGGATGGGGCCTCGTCGCCGCATCGCTCGGCATCATCAGCATCGGTATAGACTTCGCCAGAAACACGGAGAACCCGAAGATCTTTGAAGCATCCGTCGTTTGCTTTGCCGGTCTGGGCGTGCTCAAGGCCGGCACTCTGCTGATCCGCATCTCCACTGCGGCCAGACTGTGCCGCATGGAAGCGGAAAAGGAATGACTCGAACCCTGTTCAGCGGGTCCGCTTTTGCCGGAGATCATCGGACTCCGGTTTGATGGTCTCGGTTCTGCACTTTACCTGAACTCGGCAGCCACAACCTGCCTGGCCTGAAGGTTGGAGATCGATCCGAGGACAATCACTTCACTGTCTCAATACGACCATCTTCCATATTCACGATGCGATCAGCGATGTCCAGAATTCGAGGGTCGTGTGTCACCATCAGAATCGGACAGCCTCGATTTCGAGCAAGCTCCTGCAACAGCGTTACCACGTCTCGCCCGGACTGACTGTCGAGTGCCGCTGTTGGCTCGTCAGCAAGGATGAGCCTCGGACTGGCCGCAAGAGCCCTGGCAATCGCCACTCGCTGTTTCTGCCCGCCGGATAACCTCGCGGGGAAGTAATCCAGTCGATGCGACAGTCCGACGGCAGACAGCAACTCTTCCGTCAGATTCCGGGCCTGTTGCTCCGGCACTTCCGGATGCAGGCTGAACATCAGTTGCACATTCTGTCGAGCCGTCATGAACGGGAGCAGGTTATGCTGCTGGAAGATGAAGCCGATCTCGCGTCGAACTTCGACAAGCTCTTCCTGTGTGGCGTGGTGGAGCTCTCGATCCAGCACGTGGAGTTCACCCTCACGAACTTTTCGCAGAGCCCCGATCAGCGTCAGCAACGTTGTCTTGCCACTGCCACTGGGTCCGGTGAGCAACACGATTTCTCCCGGCATCACGTTCAGCGAAACATCGAACAGAACCTGTTTCTGCAGGTCGCCTTCACCAAACGAAAAGTTCACGCTGCGGACTGAAATCACCGCGTCGCGTTGATCTGATCCACTCGCTGAAGAAACTGCAACAGCCGGATTTGATGAGTTCTCGCCCGTCATTTCATTGCATCAATCTTCTGCTGAATAAACTTCACATGATGTGTGATGTGGCCAGTCACTCGTTCCAGCAACGTTTCAAGCGTGAGTGGCCCGGCTTCAGAATGAACACCGGTGCGCTGAAATTGTTCCACATCTGTGTGACGAAGTATACGGGCCATCTGACTTCGAACGACGGCGATCAGGTCCAGTTCTTCATGAACATTCCGCCGTTCATAATGCAGACCCGCGGCAAAAGCATCGGGATTGCCTCCAAACATTGTGGGATTGTCTTCCACCAGCACTCGCTTCATGCGGTCCGCATAGATGGGCTCAAAGTCCGCGAGGTGGCAGACGACCTGCTGGATCGACCACATCCCGGGAATCGGTTTCAGCAGAAACTGTTCGTCCTCTGCCTGAAGCACAGTTTCCCGGAGCAGTTCCGGACCACGTTCATATTGTTTGAGCAATTCATCAAGAGTCATATCATCAAGCCATGAAAGAATGAGATTCGGGAGGCTGTCACGTCTGGATCAGGGCCTGGCCGGAATAGCTGACAAACGGAAGCCTGAATGTGTCTGCCACAGCCTCATTCGTGATTCGCCCGTCGATCATATTTACGGCAGCGGCGAGCCCCGGATCACGTCGACAGGCTTCGTGGAGACCATGACTGGCAATGCGCAGGACGTATGGAAACGTAACATTGCAGAGGGCATAAGTACTGGTTCGCCCGACAGCTCCTGGCATGTTGGTCACACAGTAGTGAACAATTCCATCGACGATGTAAGTCGGCTCGGAGTGCGTCGTGGGGCGAGACGTTTCGAAACAGCCGCCCTGATCAATGCACACGTCAATCACGACTGCGCCAGGTTTCATGATCTTCAGATCATCAGCCGTCACCAGTCGTGGTGCTCGCGCGCCGGGAATCAGAACACCACCGATCACAAGATCCGCCTTCATCAGCTGTTCGCGAATGTTATGGCGATCACTGAACAGGGTATTCACGTTGGCAGGCATGATATCGTCGAGGTACCGAAGGCGATCGATGCTGATATCCATCAGCACAACGTCCGCTTCGAACCCGGCGGCGATCTTGGCAGCGTTCTTTCCGACAACGCCACCGCCGAGCACCATAATGTGAGCCGGAGGCACGCCGGGAACTCCGCCCAGCAGAATGCCTCGCCCTTCCTGCGGACGCTCCAGATACTTGGCGCCCTGCTGAATGCTCATGCGCCCGGCAACCTCGCTCATCGGTGTCAGCAACGGCAGATCGCGGTTGCGTCCCTGAAGAGTCTCGTAAGCAACCGCCGCAATCTTTGATTCAAGCACATTTCGAGTCAACTCTTCGTCGGCCGCAAAATGGAAGTAGGTGAATACGACCTGACCAGGCCGCAACAACTTCCACTCGGACCGCATTGGCTCTTTGACTTTGACGATCAGATCGGCATTCTGAAACACCTCTTCGTGAGTCTTCGTAATGGTCGCTCCGCACGCAGCATAGTCTTCATCCGAGATTCCGCTGCCCACACCGGCCTGAGTTTCCACCAGAACCTGATGGCCAGCCGATGTCAACTCCTCAACGCCGCTCGGCAGCATCGCAACGCGGTATTCGTCCGATTTTACTTCTTTAGGGACGCCGACAATCATGGTATGAACCCTTTTCTGAACCGACGACAGGTTGCCAATTCGAAACGTCTGAGAAGTCGAGTGAAGGCAGGATTGGATTCCAGAAAACCTGCACGCCGAAGTCAACTAGACGGTATGACCCTGCAGCGATGATGAGAATATTGCGTCAAAGGTCGCCCTGTGGAAAGTCATCGGCTGGATTTCAGAAGTCGAACGCCTAGAGTTCTCGA
This sequence comes from Planctomycetota bacterium, assembly GCA_046341255.1. Taxonomy (GTDB): domain Bacteria; phylum Planctomycetota; class Planctomycetia; order Planctomycetales; family Planctomycetaceae; genus SXXK01. The sequence goes on along the minus strand of JBKDRW010000060.1, from coordinate 6,771 downwards.
TCTTTGCTGTTCCTGCCTTCACGAATCCGTCGCACGACAGGAAATTCATTCTTACACTCTTTCGCTCTCCAGATGCCCGATATGAAGTTTCTCATCACCAACGACGACGGATTTGACGCCCCCGGGCTGGCCGCGCTCTACCAGGCGCTCAGACCCTTTGGTCAGGTGACGGTCGTCGCTCCCGCAAGGTGTCATAGTTCAAAGGGGCACGCTGTCGATACGAAAAATCCGATCCGACTCGAACAAAAGCGGGTAGAACCGTTCGGATCGATCTACGTGGCACATTGCTCTCCGGCAGACTGCATTCGCGTCGGACTCTGCCATGTCCTGCAGGAGCAGCCCGATTTTGTTGTGGCCGGTATCAACCCGGGGGCCAATCTGGGCGTTGATTTGTTTTACTCGGGTACAGCCGCTGCGGCCCGAGAGGCAACGCTGCTCGGTGTTCCAGCCATCGCCGTTTCACGACTGATTCACGCCGACTTTCCCATCAACTGGCAGACGCTCGCAGAGCAGACCACCAAAGTGCTTCGAACGCTCCTTCGAAACGACTACCGACTGCCTTCCGGCCAATTCTGGAACGTAAACTTTCCCACGATCGCCGACGAAAAATATCCCGACGAAATGACATTTGTCCCCCACAGCACGGACCCGCACCCAGTGAAATTCGAGGTTGTCAACGACGGGGAGGAAGGCCAACTCCTTGCCTACTCAGGAATTTATCGAGAACGCCCGCGATCCCCGGAAAGTGACGTTCATCACCTGTTCGAGCAGCGTATCACGGCCACACCGATTGGACCGTCGCTGACATCTGGATCATGGGATCGACTCCACTCGAAAGTTTCTCTCAACGACGCATCCTGCGCCGATTGACACCCGCCAGTTTAGCTGTCAAATTCTGTTTTCAGGGCAGGGATTTTGAATTTTTTTGCGTCTGATCGCCGTCTCAGAGGGTGATGGACGACACGAAAACCCATCGGAATCCAGTTCCCGCGACGCAACGCCTGAAACTGAACCAGCCGCGAAAACCCATGCACGAGCATTTGACGATTCTGAGTGGTCGAGCCAACCCTGAGTTGTCGCGAGAGATTGCCACGTATCTGGGAATCAGTCTGGGACATATCGACGTTGGAAATTTTCCGGATGGAGAAATCAGCGTCAAGCTGAACCAGAACATCCGCGGCTGCGATGTGTTTATTATCCAGCCGACCTGCCCGCCGGTGAATGAGAATCTTGTCGAACTACTCGTCATTATCGATGCATGCCGTCGCGCCAGCGCAGCCAGAATTACGGCCGTGATCCCCTATTTTGGATATGCCCGTCAGGATCGCAAGGACTCGGGCCGAGTCCCGATCACCTCCAAGCTGATTGCGAATCTGATTGTCGGAGCCGGAGCACATCGAGTGCTTGCAATGGATCTTCACGCTGCACAGATTCAGGGTTTCTTTGACGTGCCTGTGGATCATTTGTATGCCGCACCGATTCTGGACAAGCATTTTCAGTCGATGATGATTCCGGACGACGACCTTGTCATCGTGAGTCCGGATGAAGGCAGTATCAAACGAACACTGCAGCACAAGGAACATCTGGGTGGATCACTCGCCATCGTCGACAAGCGGCGAGCCAATGCGCTGGAAACGAAGCAGGCCAATATCATCGGTGGTCCGCTGGAGGGGAAGACAGCCCTGATCTTTGACGACATGATCACCACAGCTGGCTCCATCTGCGGAGCTGTCGACACGGTTCGGGCCAGTGGAGCGCGAAGAATTTTCCTCGGAGCGACTCACGCTGTGCTTTGCGGTCCCGCTGTCGAACGACTGGAACGAGCGCGAGTGGATGGAATTGTCGTGACGAATACCTGTCCGATCTCCGCACAGCATCGACTTCCCAACATGACCATTGTTTCAGTTGCCGAATTGCTCGGTGAAGCGATCCGTCGAGTGCATCGCAATGAATCGGTCAGCTATCTGTTCGACTGAAGTTCATATTGAAAGTCGTCCGCCGGCAGCAGTGTTTTTCAGATTGCTGGTTTTCGCTGACGCAACTGAGTGCTCACACGTGTTTCGCAAACTCTTTTACGGGAAGCGACTGCTGCCCACCTGCTGATTTCTGCAGTCGAGTTTCTCCCTGCGGTCGACTAACATACCAGGACTTCGCAATCACAGGCTTCACCATCAGGCAGCAATGACAGTCCGAAGCACCAAGCAGGCGTCTTCCGAAGAGAGATCGACTTCGAAGCGAAACTCTTTCCTTCGCTGGACGGCAACGTTGGCGGCCGCTGGATTGATCTTCTGGGTCTCTGGCGGCCCTCGATGGATTCTTCATGGTTTTGCCAGGACGAAATTTGAACAACGTGACTACGAAGCTGCAGAACGACTTCTCAACTGGTGTAACGATTTTGCGATACCAGACGGAGAAACTTTCTTTCTTGAAGCCAGGCTCCGACGCAAGCAGCTTCAGGTCAGCGACGTTCCGAAGCTCCTCCAGAAGGCCGCAGATCGAGGCTTTGACAAAGAGCGTTTGAAGCTGGAATACATGCTCCTGGAAGCTCAGACAGGGCGATTGCAGTCTGTTGCAACAGAATTGAATCAAAGACTTCAGACCGACAGCACTGATGGCCGCGAAATCTGCGAAGCCTACGTGAATGGATCTCTGATGCTTGGCTCTTATGCGGCCGCTCAGACAATCTTTGACGCGTGGGAAACGGAATATCCTGATGATCCACAGCCTCACTATCTGAGATCAAGGATTTACGAGCATCAGCAGAACATGACCAAAGCCACCGAGCAGTTACTGACCGCGTTGTCGAAGAATGTGCGACACTGGCCGACACGATATGCTCTGTCGCGGATTGCATTTGATCAAAACAAGTTCGACGAAGGACTCAGCCAGATCGAATCCGCAACAATGATGAAACACAATGCCGCCCCAATGTATCAGAAAGCCCGCTGCCTGCGTGGGAAAGCTCAGCTCGATGAGGCGAGTCAGATCCTCCGGGAGATTGCAAATCGTCCCAGAGCAGAAGTCCTGAAGAGCTTCGCACTGGTTGCACAGCCAGAACGTGGTTATCCCATCGAGTATGAGCTGGGACTGATTGAATCCGCACTCAACAACCATCAGGAGGCTGTCCGATGGCTGGATCTGGTCCTCGAACACGAACCGAATCACCTTGATGCTCGCTACGCCCGCGCCTTGTCGCTCCGCGAGGTTGGTGAGTCCGAAAAAGCCGAATCGGAACTGAAGGAGGTGAATCGTGTTCGCAATATGCTGCTGGAGGTTGATCGCCTTGTGGATCTGATCAACGAGTCACCCGACGAGCCACACGTGGAGGCTCGATGCCGAATCGGAGAACTCCTGCTGAAATACAAAGACGCCCGTCAGGGCGAATACTGGCTTCACGATGCCCTGAACCACGATCCCAACCACATCCCAGCACATCAGTTTTTGCTTGAATACTATGAAAAACTGGCCAAAACCAACCCAGAATGGTCAGCCGTGGCGGACGAACATCGGCGAAGGACAGGGGTGCAATAATCGCCACTCGCGAGGTAACGAATTCTGCGTGAAAATTGTGCAGAATAGTTCAAAATCCTCACAAATCGTTATCTTTACTGTGCGTGAGTTCATCCGATCTTCTACACTTAGGTTGAGCTCTGCATTCCCCAACTCGACCTGCGTTGGGATTTTTCACTTTTTTCGGAGAAATTGTTATGAAGGTCTTTCCAAGACAAAGAACCCGAGGGTTTACCCTCATCGAGCTGCTGGTCGTGATTGCGATTATCGCAATCTTGGTGGCGCTTCTGTTGCCTGCGGTTCAGCAGGCTCGCGAAGCAGCCCGCCGAACACAATGCAAGAATAACCTGAAGCAACTCGGGATTGCTCTGCACAATTATCACGACACATTCAACGTGTTCCCTCCCGCCCATGTTCGCACTCAGTCTGCGATGCCAGGGGATGGCTTGATCACCGGCTGGCGTGGTTACAGTGCCCATTCGATGCTGCTGCCTTACATCGAGCAGGCACCACTGTATCAGCAGATCAACTTTAACAATTTCTTCGACAACTCCATGAACACGGCCTCTCGTCGAACAGTGATTGCCGCCTTCCGTTGTCCTTCAGATTCACCGTTTCCAGGCTCGGCGGAAACAGGAAACAACAACTATCCAGGCTCCATGGGTCCCAGCCTCGGGCAGTATGTCAGTCCAATCGGTGTCCGCAACGGTATGTTCAATTTCGACGTGAAAGTGGCGATGCGAGATGTGCTCGATGGAACCACCAACACGATCGCCTTTGGCGAACAACTGATCGGCGATAACAACGGTGCGAACTATCGTCCCGGCGATGTGGTTCGAGGAATTGCATTTGGAGGAAACTCAGCCCGCCCGACTGCTGCTGACCTGCAGACTTATGGCACAGCATGCGCCGCAGGGACCGCGAACCATCACAGCCATGGTGGCCGAGAATGGGCCATCGGAATGCCCGCACAAACGCTGTTCAATACGGCAGCTCCACCGAACTGGCAGTTCCCGACCTGTCAGGTTTGTGTGGGTTGTGGCTGGATGGATTCCCAGGGAATCTTCCCGGCTCGAAGCCGACATGTCGGTGGCGTTCAGGTTTGCCTCGGAGATGGTTCCGTACGATTCATTTCTGAAAACATCGACCTTGTGTTGTTCCAGAACCTCGGATCCATCAACGGTGGTGAAACTGTAGGAGAATTCTAGTGTTACGTAACTTGTTGATGTCGCTGTCGCTGACTGCAATCGTTGGCTGCGGTGCAGCAAACATTCCGGAAACAGCCGTGACCCCACCAGCAGCACCTCCGGTCAAAGCAATGCTGGATGATGTGGCGAAGAGTGGGGAACTTGGCAGTGGCGCTTCACTGATTCGAGAAGCTCTCGAAGCTATGAAAGCAACAGACGCGGCGAAAGCCGACGAATTGCTGAAAGAAATGACGGCCCTTGAAGGACTGAACGATCCTGCCAAGATCAAAGCGAAAGCAAAGGCCATGTCTGACAAGCTCTGATTCGCAGGTGCGGATTTGAGGCCATCTCAAGGCCTCTGGAGGCGACTCCAGAGGCCCTTTTTATTGAATTCGAAGCCGTCCGATTTCAATGGCTCGCTTCGCCCAGCCCGCAGCCCCGATGAAGCCGGCGTCTCCACCAAGCGACGCATATTGGATCGAGATTCGATCAGCGATGCTGACAAAGGTCCGGCTCCGGAATTCCTGGTGAACACGATGCAGGAACTCACGACCAATCGCCGTTTCGTTTCGACCGAATGTCATCGCCCCACCAAGCAGCACCATCGCCGGGTCAATCACATGAACTGCGGACGTGATGGCCGCACCGAGGTACCGAGCCATCTCCATGATCAGGTCAATCGACAGGTGATCCCCGTGTTCCGCTTCTTCAGCGATCAGTCGTGGAGACAGCTCTTCACCAGCATCCAGCCTTGCACGCACAGTCGTCTCATGACCATCCTCGAGAGCATCACGAAAGCGACGCAGCAGTGCCGTGGCACTCACATAAGCCTCAGCCGTTCCAAACTGTCCTGATGTGCAGGGACGGCCATTGTCCATCTCCAGAATGACATGACCCAGCTCTGATCCGTGGGAGTGTTCACCTTCGATAATGTGGTCATCTACAATGACACCTCCACCAAGCCCCGTCCCAAGCGTATAGAACAGAAGGCTTCGAGCATCCTTTGCAGATCCGGCCCAGTATTCTCCATACGCAGCCGCATTCGCGTCATTCTGCAGCGTTGTCGGCAATTTCAGCTCGTCGCCGACTCGGTCACGAATCGGGAAGTTTGTCCAGCCAGGCAGATTTGAAGGATCAACCAGCAAGCCCCCGGGAATGTCCATCGTTCCGGGAGTCGCCAACCCTACAGCCGTGATATCGGCTGCCGCACATTTCGCCGCTTCGATGGCTGTTCGTCCGGCAGTGACCAACTGACGCACACCATGATTTGGCCCCTTGTGCGACTCGGTCGGAACACTCACTGATGACAACACGTGACCGTTCTGAGTCACGACGCCAGCTTTGACGTTGGTGCCTCCAAGATCCAGCCCGAGATAAAGCCGCGTGTTACGCGAATCACCCATGATCGCCTCCTGTTACGAGGCCAGCATCAGCTGCCGGCAAGTGGGGATTGTCTCACAGCAGCAGCCGGACGTAAATGTCGAGCCGTTCTTTCTCCAGCATCATGAATTTGCCGCAAATTATGAAGTCGCTTTGATGGATCAACGTTGTTGAGGCGACTTCAGCACGATCACGCACAACGAACGGGGTTCGACGCGAATCGACACGGGAAGCGGCGGTCCCGGATCTCCGTCGAATTGAGACACTCCTCGTGCATGATCACAGGATAAGGTCAACTCTGCCGATGAGAATCGCTGCACTTCATTCGATCCGATCGGAAGCCCCAGCTTCAGCTTTGCTGCATGCCAGAAAATACTCCAGCGAGTCTGACCCTGAAAGGCGCGGACATCGAGCAGTCCGTCGTCTCCTCGAGCTTGCGGAGCGAATGGCAGTCCAAAACCATATCGCGGAATGTTCGTGACGATCAGATGAGTCCCCGAAATGACTCCGGAGCCATCTGCAGTGACTGCTCGATATCTCTTCGGCTGACTGCGAATGAACGCCTTCAGAACCGGGATCACATAACTGATCCGTCGAATTGTTCCCGTTCGGACGGAGTGGATGGCATCAACCACTTCCGCGTCCAGCCCCACACTGAACATCAGAAGAAACCGCTGACCGTTGGCGACTGCAG
>JBKDRW010000059.1:0-6882 GCA_046341255.1 Planctomycetota bacterium | reverse complement strand
GTCTGGTCGATATACAAGGAGGCGAGGCGAAGTCGCGGCTTCGCGCCGTGGTCCATCGTCCAGCCTTCGAGCAATCGACCGATCAGAACATCAGAATGGGATCCTTGATAGTAGGTGGTCAGGACGCCAGCGACCGATTTGACCGGCATCGATTCCAGCGATGGCCAATCCTCTTGTGCGAAAGCATGCATGTCCCGGAAACCGGCAGACGCGGCAAGGGCTGCACCGGCTGTTGTTGAAGCCAGCCATCGACGACGAGTCAATCCGTGGCAAGGGTTTCCCGTTGAGCCTGCGTAATCGGATTGCATGGAATGGACCTTTGTTTTGAGGCGAGACAACTCTCCGGTGAGAAGGGAAGGATACCTCGATTGATTTGAAAAGGTCCAGCAGTCAGACCATGTTCCCAGTCACAGTTTCGTTCGGCTGCGAAACCGATTACCTTTCACAGCAGGTCGTGTATGTCGGCTCCCCGGCAAGAATCGAAGATCTGAACATTTCGTCCAAAATGATTTCGGTGTGCTATGAATCTCAAGCAGTTTATTCGGTCCATTCCGGACTTTCCGAAGCCGGGCATCATGTTTCGAGACATCACGCCGATGCTCAACTCAGCCGCAGCAATGAAGGATGTGACACGACAACTCGCGGCTCCGTTTCGCGACGCCGGGATCACATCGGTGATGGCGGCCGAAGCGCGGGGATTTGTCTTTGGTGTACCGCTCGCTATGGAACTTGGGGCTGGTTTTGTTCCCGTCCGAAAGCCCGGTAAATTGCCCTTCAGGACAAATCGATTCAGCTATGACCTCGAGTACGGGTCCGACTCGCTTGAGATTCACTGCGATGCTGTGGGAAAAGGCGACAAAGTCCTGCTGGTTGACGATTTGCTGGCGACAGGAGGCACGATCGAGGCTTGTATGAAACTCGCCCAACAGCAGCATGCCGACGTTGTCGGGGCTGCATTTGTGATCGAACTCGCATTCCTGAATGGACGCAAACGACTGAATCAGGTTCCTGTCGTCAGCGCGATCACTTACCATACTGAAGAGGCGGACGAATGAATGACCTCAACTCAGCCGGATGGCTCTGGCACGCCTTTCAGTGCCCTGTGAGGATGGTCGGTGAGGCTGCAGAGCTTTCTTTGGAAAAAAGGGCGATCGCGAGGTTTCCTGCTGAACTCTCGACGCATTCGTCAGTTCGTCAAGCGGCCGCTGGACCAACGGGGACAGGAGATACGAGGGCATGAGTCACTGGGGAATTCAAGTCTTCGGAAATCTGCCGAAACAGCCCTCGAGAAAACAGCTTCCTGTGCGTCATGGAGAACTGTGGGGTTCGTAAAAGTGCTTCGTCATGCAGGTCGTTGCACATCGAACAGATTTTGCAGCGGAAATATGACATATCTTTCGGCGGAACCCGTGCTGCTGCGGAAGGAGTCTCGCTGGTGCGACCAGATCATTCTTCGGCGGATGAATTGAAAGACAGATTCAGCGAACCATTCTTCGCGACATCCGGTGATGCGCAACGAGCTCGCTCAGCAGCATCTGACCCCGTCTTTCTTTGTCCCGGCCAGTCACAACCGGTTTCCAGAGCCGTTCATCTGGCCCGATTGAACGCCGCGTGGAGTGTGTGTGATCAATGTGAATGGCGAGATCATACCGAAGGCCTTGCCGCGAGCACCATCGACCAGACGGAAAGGATCCGCGAGCATCGGCTTGACAGCCTGCGACGAACAGAGTGTGGCATTCGAGGTCCATACGTCAACGCACTGGACCGCAGTTTGGCAGCTGACTTTGCACGCGTGTTCTGCAGATGTTTTGCAGAATTCTGTGAAATCCCGGCCGCATCCGATCCGCGGACTCACTCGACAGACACGGCGCACCTGATCAGGACGACACTGAAAAATCGTTCGCCGGACGATCCGGGAGGCGAGTTGGCGATGACTCACGAGCAGCCGGCCTTTGGCAGCATTTCACCGATCGTCCTTGGCTATGATGGAAGGTCGTCGTCACTCGATCTATTTGCCGGCGTTCTCGCAGCTGTCAGAGAATGCGGATTCCCGGTGATTGACATCGGCCGCTGCACCGCGGCATCTTTGACTGCCGCCGTTCGAACCCACGAAACCTGCATTGGCTCCCTGTTGGTTACAGGATCCGGAACTCCAGGCTCGTGGAACGGACTGGACGCCCTGGACGTTGGCGGAGATCCGATTCCGGTGCTATGGAAGAATTTTTCGATTCGACTGCACCATGGCGGCAGTGAAAACGTTCCTGGAATGCACACTCCGAGAAATGCCGGTCTTGCGTCCCCGGAACCCCGAGATGATTCGGCGGTCGATCGAATGCTTCGTCGAATTCGCGGCGAGTTGGCGGAACAGACGGACTCAGCTGACCCGTCATCGTCCAAAACCGCAGCATCAACCACTTCTGCCCGACGTATTCTGAAACTTGAATTGCCGCATGCTGACTTGCGAAAAAAATGGGCACAACGACTGGTCAGAGAGTCCGGCGATCATCGGATTATTGAGTTTGAGTCAGCCTATCGAGAATGGCTTGGTGCGTGGTTTCCGTCCCAGGGAACATCACGAATCCTGATTCGGACAGATGATCGTCTGATCTGCGAGCGAATCGAATGGCTGAAGCAGCGCACCGGACTTGAACTGATCCCGCGAGCAGCACTGGATGATTCGGAAACCCCGGCGTGTCGCCTGTCTCTTTCGATTGACGAGGATGACCGGAATTTTCAATTGTTCGGTCGCCGTGGCGAAAGGATCGAACCCGAGCGACTTGCCCTGCTGATCAATCGTGCAACGCAGTCAACACCAACCCATGTCTCGGCTCATGGAGATCATGCCTCGGGACGTTTCTGGCTGTCTGACTCTGTTCGTTCCGGAGCCAGCCTGAAAACACATCGTATTCGCGACAGCCTCGCAGTCGCCGGTCTCGTTGTCAGACTGCTTGAATCCGGTCATCTGCTTCTCTGATGAACCACCGCGACCCATCCGTGATTTCAGCGGAACGGGATGCAACACCAGCCTTGTTTTCTGCCCTCGATTTCGGACAGACCAGCATCAGGCTCATGTTTTGACCGCCGACCTGTTCCATTTCCACATTACGGATTCCGAGTTCAGTCAGGATCCGGCAGAGTTCGAAATCCGCGTTTGACAAAACGGAAGTGAATCGTCGATTGAACCTCGCGAAAACCGCTCATTCGTCGTAGAAGACGCATCCGACGTGGAAACGATCTGCGAAGCTGACGTGTCATCTGCAGACGAACTCAGCGTCGGACAGGTTCGTTTGAGAAACAAACATCGTGGGCATTTTCGGATGCTCAGTCTGTCAGGCACCTCCTGGTCAAGCGGGCTCTCAGCCCCTTGTGAGGGCGAAAAGATGTCGTTGCTGCTGGAACACATTCGAAAATCGTACATCGAGCCAGGAGGCAGAAAGCTTCCTGTGCTCGGAATTGAACGCTACGAACTGACGCGAGGGGAACAGGCCGCCCTGGTCGGCTCAAGTGGTGGCGGCAAGACAACACTGCTGAATATCATCAGCGGAATCCTGGTTCCCGATGCCGGCAAAGTCACGATCGACGGTCGTGATATCGCCCAGATGCCCGAAGTTGTTCGTGATCGCTATCGAGCTTCTCGAATCGGTATTGTATTTCAGACGTTCAATCTGCTGCCCGCCTTCACGGCACTGGAAAACGTGTTGCTGGGGATGTCATTTTCTGGACGTGGCGTGGATCGAACATTTGCAAGGACGCTTCTGGAAAGGGTTGGGCTTGGTCATCGCATGTCCCATTCGCCATCTCGACTGTCTGTCGGAGAACAGCAGCGAGTTGCCGTTGCGCGAGCCCTGGCGAATAAACCCGTACTGTTGCTTGCCGACGAACCAACAGCCAATGTCGACCCATCCAATCAACAGCTCATCCTGGATTTGATTCGCGACACCTGTCGCGACCACAACGTTTCACTGCTGATGGTCACCCATTCGATGGACGTCGCCGGAGCATTTCAAAGAGTCGATCGTTTGACAGATTTTAATCGGCCGGAATTGTGTCTGCAGGAGCGTGCCGCATGAACCTCTTGACGATTGCCTGGAAAAGCGTGCGCCAGCGGGCTCTGGCCTCCAGTCTGACCGCTCTCAGCATCGCGCTGGGAGTCATGTTGATGGTGCTGGTGCTCGTGATCTTTGCAGCCATAGACGGCGCATTCAATCAGCGAAGCGTCGGCTTTGACCTGATCGTCGGACCTCAGCGAGGCAGCGAACTGCAACTGGTGTTGAGTGCGGTGTATCGAATGCAGCCGCCGAGTGAGAATCTGCCGTATATGTTCTACGAGGATCTGAAAAAGGACCGCCGAATCATCTCTGCGATTCCACTGGCATTTGGAGATGTCACTGAAAAGGGATCGTTTCCGATTGTCGGAACTACGCCGGAATTCTTTGAAACGGAATACATGCCCGGCCGAAAGTTTGAGGTCGAACGCGGCGGAACTCGTATGGGGAAATTGTTTGACACAATCATCGGTTCGGAGGTCGCAAGACAGAATAACTGGAAGGTCGGCTCCCGGTTCAACATCATCCATGGTGGAGCGGACAGCGGGAATGTCCACGAGGAGCAGTTCACCGTCGTTGCGGTACTCGCTCCGACGGGAACGGCCAATGATCGAACTGCATTTCTGCATATCGAGGGATTCTATGCCATCGACGGTCATGAGAAGCCCATTGATGAGGTCGAAGAGCGACTGCAGAAATTTTATGCATCAGAACCGGCACGCCTGAATCAGGCGATGTCTCAGATTGCTGAGTACCGACGGATCCAGTCAGAAAAGGAAGCTCGCGGTGAAAAGCGAAAGATCGGTGAGCCCAATTTTGATCAGCCGGTGGCGATGAAAGAGGTCACCGCGGTGCTCGTCAGAACACGACCGCAGAAAGAGTTCCCATTTGATTCTCTGCAGCTTTCCTCTGAGTTCCAGAAGGGCTATCAGGCGATGGCTGTCAATCCGATTCGCCCGATCCAGAAACTGATGCAGACCCTGCTTGGAAATATTCAGAAGGGATTGCTTGTTCTGACAGCGATCATCATTCTGGTTTCAGGAGTTGGTATTTTCGTAAGCATTTACAATTCCATGGCCGATCGCCGCCGTGAGATCGGCATCATGAGAGCACTCGGCGCTCAGCGCGTGCACGTCTTTGGAATCGTACTGGCAGAGTCCACACTACTCTGCGTCGGAGGAGGTCTGATTGGATGGCTGACGGGGCACGCAATCGCAGTCGCCAGTGCGCCGTGGCTCATTCGGCAGACGGGCTTGCTGATCAATCCCTGGTCGGCCAATCCATGGGAAATTGTGCTGTTCCCGGCACTTGTCGGAGTCGCCGCACTCGTCGGGTTTCTTCCCGCCATGACGGCCTACCGTACCAATGTGGCGGACGCATTGAGTTCCTGAACGAGGCCGGAAAGCCTCAACACACAAAAAGGCCAGCTTGAACCTAAGGATCAACACTGTTGGTGAACCCATCACACGTGTCGGGGCGCTCCACAACCTGCGCCGGAGCCTGCAGGATCTTTCAGCGATTCAGCACCTCTCACCGCATCCCCTCAGGTTCTGCAGAAGACCTTCAGACACTGACAACGGGCCTCCAGATGGAGCCTTAAGACCATCGGTGCGGTACCGCCTTTAAACCCGAGACGGCATGCGTCGCTGAGTCAGAACAGATCGAATCCCTGTTCGCTGTCCTGCACCGTCTGCCCGCTTCCCGGTCGGCATCGACGTCCTCTCACCTGCACTGACAGATTCGATGCAGCTGCAGAATCAAACGGAGTGACTGCATCAACAGCGGCATGTCCGCCCAATCACACTCGGGCTCCAGCAATGGAGCACACGCGGGGATAGGGACTTCTCCTCGTTCTCGTGTTGCGAGTGTGGTACATGTTGATGCGATGCAACACAAATCTTCTGTCGAAATGCGGGGAAGCGCTCATGAACAATTTGCAGGCTCTTCCGGGTTTAAGCTCTGGTGCACCCCGCAACTCTCATCATCTGCATTGAGACTTCCGTTTTTGGCTTCGGCTCGGGAATAAGATCTGAAATCGAACTAAGAGATTCAGTAGTGGCTGAGTCATCAGTCACCAGCCATGTTATGACGACAGGGCTCCGGATCGAATCTCGTGGTTTCCTTCGTCTGCGAAGGCAAATCCCATCGCCGCTGAACAATCCGCTTCGAGAGTTCTGTCTGGCCATTCTCCCCTCAATTGTCAATGCCTCGCTTTCAATGTGAAAGCACCCTTTCTGACAAGGAGAATGAGACGATGTTTGGTGACGGCCTTTCAAGACGTGCGGCAGTACTGGAACAATCTTTCGCATATGAGACGGATCTTCGACTTGTCGAGCAGGCAAGACGCGACTTTGAACGACAGCAGGACATCGAAGCGATTTCCGAAGCGACTCAGATCACCGATCAGACGATTCTCGTAGAATTGATCAATTGCGGTGTTCGAGCAGACAGCCTTCATATTCTCACACTGCTGCCGCTCGTACATGTTGCCTGGGCTGGTGGCCATATTGACAGAGCAGAACGCCTCGCCATTCTCGCTGCCGCCGAAGGCGAAGGCGTTCGCAGCGACTCTCCGGGCTATCAGATTCTCGACGGCTGGCTCAGAAACCGCCCGCACCCGGCACTGATCAAGACGTGGAAGGACTATGTGGGCGCCATTCGACTGTTCGTTGCCCCAAACACGTATGAGACACTGCGGCAGAACACACTCTCCCGAGCGCGACAGGTTGCTGAGGCCGCCGGCGGCTTTCTGGGATTCCAGCGAGTTTCTCGTGCAGAAGAGGCGGCTCTCAGCGAGCTGAATGAGGCATTCTTCCATTAACCCTGAGTAACATTC
>JBKDRW010000058.1:0-8111 GCA_046341255.1 Planctomycetota bacterium | reverse complement strand
GAATGCCAGGCCAATCACTCCGAATGCAAGCAGAAACGCCTGCGCACCAAAGCCGGCCCATGCGAGCAGCTGCCATAAAGATGCGCAGCCCATCAGCGCCGGAAGTACAATCGGACTTGGGCGTCTGAACCAGAGCGCCAGATAATAGAACAAGGCCGCTTCAGCAAAGAACAAAGCGAGGGGCAGATGGAGCGTGTCCGCGCCGGAAAGACCGAAAAATCCTCGAAGGCTGACGGCAAAAGATGAGATCAGCATCACGCCGGCACCCACCTGCGCGACAGCATAAAGCGGACGGGCTGCCTCGCGATGTCCATACAGATGGCTCGCGATCAGCCACGCAATCGGAACCAGCATCATGATCGGAGCATGCGACTGCCACTGATTCAAACCTATGGCGGCCAGCGACGCAATTGCAGCGATCATGGTCGCCGCTCCGGTCGCAAAGAAATGAACGGCAGCCAACATAGATCGGCCGCCCAGTCTCTGATTCGCAAATGCTCCAAATCGACACGCCCCGGCTGCCAGAAACATGGCTCCAGCAAATCCCCAGCGAGGTGCCTCTTCGACCCAGACGGCACTCAAGCCTGCATTGTTCAGATAGACGGTCAGACCAATCAACACCGGAACAACACCGAGGACGACCCCGAATGCCGGGAAGGATCGCAGCAGGCTCGTAGCGCCGGGACCTGTCAGTTGCACCAGATGAATCACGAAGGACGTTACGGCCAGAATGGCAATGATCGCATCAACGCCCAGTCTGAGATCCAGATGCTGAACAATCAGAACTTCCGCCCAAAGCAGAAGAGCGCCGGCAATGTTCACAAAAATTCCGCGGCGACGAACCACCACATCGGAATAAATGCACGCATAGGTACCGGCCAGAACCAGCAGAATTGCCAGCCACCTCAATGGCCCGCAAACTGGCGACGGAACGGCCTGATAACTGTCAAAAACCGGCTTGAACCACATTCCGTAAAGCCAGTCCCCGGAAATCTGTGCACACAACAGGAGAATCAGCCCCGCAGCCAGTTGCACATGACCAGACCAGAAAAATGCCATACCAAACTTCTGCCGACTGAATGGCCCCTCGTCCGGCGAGAACGCTCGTTCCAGATGGATGCCGATCAGACCAAGAATCACCAGCAACGTCGAGGGTGAGGCAATTTCCCAGAATCGCTGAGGGGATGGATTCAAATCGGCAAGAATCAGCAGCCCCGTCAGCGTAATACCTCCTGTAAAGACGTAGACAAAAAATTCATCTTTCAAAGCCCATGCTGCCGCAGCATAAAGCCCGCAAATGACAAGCGCAGCAACCCACAGATGTCCGTCGATCGTGACCAGATTGTTTGAGTGCAGATACCAGAGATTCAGCGGCATCACGGCACAAGCCAGCAATGAGACCGCTTTACCGGCCATCTGAAAACGCGTCCTTAAGATCAGCCCCAGTCCGGCCACAAGCAACATAAGGCTGCCGATCGCCATACCGACGGCCGTCACTTCCGGCGTAAAGAAATTGTTCAGCCACAGCAGAATCACAAGCCCGATCACCATCAGCGCGCCACCCAGTCCCAGCATGGTTTGAATGCTGCGAGGGTCGAGCAGGATCTCCATCACGGAACGCATCGGCTTTGCCGATCCTTCTCGTTGTTCCGCAGGAAACGTGGCTGCAGGAGACGTCATATCCGAGCTCAAAGGCTCACGCGATTCCGAACTGCGAGACGCAGCTTGTGGCGGCTGAGTGGTGGTTTGGATACGACATTGCCGAGCAAGTTCGCGTTCCGATATTCCCTCGCGCTGAAGCGCGCGGCTGACCGCCATCAGACGCTCGTTCGAATCACTCTCAAGGGCATGAAACTGTGACAGCGAAAGTTTCATTTGAGATCGCAGATCGTTCACGAACTGAACCACAAACATGCCCGCGCGAAATCCGCGAACTCCGGATGTCTCTCGAGGCTGAATCGGCAGAAATCCATGCCGCATCGGCAACGGATGACCGTCAGTTGCATGCGTGCGGAACTGTTGAAGCTGTCCTTCAAGTTCCGTCCGAAACTCCGTTGCCTGATCGCCGGAAATCCTGCCGGCTGTTCTCCATTGCTCGATGACCGTCAGTGCCGTCTGAACGGAGTCAATCAGGGCCGCCCACGACTTTTCTGCATCTGACATTTCAGAGTCCCCGCTTTGTTCGCTTGCCAAAGTTGGAGTGTCTGGCGATCGCAATCAAATGATTGAGTCACTTCGGGCAGTCGCCCGGGAAAGCTCGTTTCACTCTGTGGTGTTGATTGAACACCAAAGCCTGCCAGCACCACGGTGGTTCTTCGAAACAATGTCGTGATCTCCGAGCAAAGCCGGCATCACAGCATCAGCAATACGTGGAAACCGCAGAGTCCCGCCACGCCCTTATCTCAGAAGACGCAAGCCGTCTGTCCATCAACCTTCAAAACCAGCCGCAGTAAGCTTCTCCACGAACAGTACTCGCGGCCGCACCTGCAACATAGTCTGCAACACTCAGGTCGTCGAGATGGTTTTCGTTGAATTTCGTCCGATTGAACAGCCGCGTTCAACTCACAGGAAACATGGATCAACGATCGTGTCTCAATCGATGCCTCAACGAATGGCAGGTTTCCGGACCTGCGATTTCGCGTGAGCCCGGAAATCGTGACTTCCATGGAGGAACTCATTCCTCATCGCCAATCCCACGGACTCAACCCACGCGTCCACAAGAAGCTCGGGTTTCGAGACGGTGAACGGCTGAGTTCTGATAACGATTGTGAATCTGCACTCTGACTCATTCATTACACGTGCAGACCAGTTCAGACGTCTGCTTCGCGGCAGACGGGGCAGGGGGGAGAAGCCTGCAGAATCTTCAATGTCTCAGCACGGCTTTCCGCAAAATGCTGCAACGCCCCTGCATCACGGTCGTTCCTTCGTCCCGATTGATGCATGCAAAACTCCTGCGATCATGGACGAGTCACTGGCTGAGGTTGATTCAGGTAGAGTCTGGAGTACTCGACGATGGCCTCAGCCAATTCTTCAGCGTATTTCCGTCGATTCGCGGCAGTCCGATAGTCTGCACCAAACTCGAGTTGCACAGCGTCGATACCATTCGGCTGATGACTGCCATAGGATCGAACGATATGACCTCCGGTGAAACCAGCCTGTTCTCTGCCATCGAACGGATCCGGGTGCATCGACCAGCCCCGCCTGGTGAGCAGCCCGTTCAGACTCTGTTCCCCGGCGTGGGCTCTCGTACCGCTGCGCTCCTGCAGCCCACGAGTTGTCAGACCATTGCCCGTTCCACGATAAACTGTGGTCTTCGAACTTCCTTGTCCGTGAATATCCACGAGCAACCCGAACCCGTGCCTTTCGCGAACTTCAGCAACGGCCTCTCGCAGCGTCTGGTGATACAAGTCATAAACAATGCGAGCCTGCTGATGCTCGACGCCGATATCCGGCGGGCGATTGAAGTCCACGAACTTCCTGTGAACACGCGAAATTACGCAGGTGGGACTGCCTTCCATTCTCTCATCAAGCTCGTCGACAACCAGCAGGGCCAGTTCTTCCGTACCGGAATCTCGAGCCATGCGAAAACCGGCAGCGCCCGTGGCGAGGCCATCACCTTTTCGCGGGATCGCGCCGGGCACTGCGAGTTTTCCGCCATGCGGAGCAGAAATAATGATGGGCAGGTCACCGTGGCGAATCACAAGCAGATCGTTGACTCCGAGCGCCGATCCTGACTCGTCAACGTCCGCTTTCTGCTGCTCGTCCCGTTTTATGGTCTCGAACGACGACAGATTTTTGTTCGGTTCATCTGAATGTCCAACGTTCGCGAAAATGAATTGAATGGCAATGAGGAGGGATCGTCCGACGCCTCGAAGAACGCACGCTGCCCGGAATGCCTGATTTCCGTTCATGATGCTCGGCAACATACTGAATCGATCCGACTTATTTCAGAGTTCCGCGGTTCCGGCCCTCGGACTTCAGCGTCTCAAAGACAGAAAGAACGCTGTCAGCCGGAATCACATAGGTGGGGTAACGATCCGCTCGAGCGATGACAATGCCGATGGCTTTGCTTTCGAGATCCAGCAGAGGGCCTCCGACTTTTGTCGGGTAAACGTCGGCATCGACCTGAAGGGCCTTTGGAAATCCGCTCGCATGAACGCTCGCAAACTGCCGTCCGAATTCAAGGCTGTCATAAATCGGCAGCAGTGGATTCTCGTTGGTGAACTTGGGTGTCAGCACAATATCAATGTTCTTGATCTCGTCGCCACGAATGAACCGAAAGTTCACTTTATCCCCGGGCTTGAACTCGGTAATGCGACCGATCAACTCGCTGGGATGATTCACTGAGAATCCCGCGACAGACTGAATAATATCGCCTTCTTTCAGCCCGTTTCGCTGAGCCGCGCCGCCCGGAATGATTTCTCCCACGCGCACTCCGTTGTCGTCAATCAGTGGCTTGATCCCGAGGAATGCTCGCCGCGACCCTTCCATCTCCTGAGAGACAACACTGACTACGGTTGGAATTGATGGGTTGCCTTTCGCATCCTGCAAAATGGCCATCTCTCCGGCTCGCGCCGAGTCTGTTCGAAACTTCACAGGCTCAAGATCTGTCGCCTCGACTTTCAGGAGCATCAGGTCGAATGCATAATCGGAAGCAACCTCCGTCGCGCGAAAACGTCGTCCTGTGGGAAGAATCACCTCCGGATCGAGAGCCCCGTCGAGCTCAGAAGCTTTGGTGAAGATGAATCCATCAGCAGAGATCACAGTACCAAGCGCCAGCAGGACTCCACCGTCGCGAATGGCCACCACACTGGAACGAGCCGGTTCAGTGATCGGAACATACAATTTCAGTTCTTCTTCAGAACGCTTTTCGAATCTGCCGATTCGTCGAGCGTCGCTGAGTTGTTCCATGATCTCGTTTTCACGTTCCTGATCGTCAGCCTCTGCCGCTTCCTCAGAGTCAGTGTCGTCATCGCTGACATCGTCTCCCGTGACCAGCGACAGTTTGCTCACGGACTCCTTGCGGCGAATCTTGACTTCAATCTTCTGGTTTTCCTCGAGCAGATCGAGCGTGGTACCAAGATCAAGTCGGTCGGCAATCGGCTCGTCGTTGATGGCAAGAAGCACGTCACCCCTGGTCAGACCAGCTTCTTCAGCCGGTGAATTGCTGACAACGCGCGCGACTTCCGGAACAAAATCTGTCCATTTCAACTGAACACCAAAAAAGGTCGACTCCACGAGGTCGTTATCAGTCGCTCTCAGACGGCCCCAGCGTTCACCCGCCAGCAGGCGATCCCAGTCGTCGTGATAGCAGTCAATTGCCACATGGCGATTTTCGATGATCAGACTGGTGATCATGCTGTGAATGCCAATCACTTTTCCATCGAGATTGAACAACGGTCCGCCAGAATCACCGAGCAGAATCGCGCAGTCTGAGACAACTGTCCTGTTACCCACCGACAGAACTCGACCAACTCGTACAGGTGCATCACGCTCAGGACGGAAGCCTCCGGGATGGCCCAAAGCAAAGCACGCTTCACCAACCTGAGTTTCTGCCGTGCGCCCCATTTCAGCAAATGGATATCCTTCTGCCGGTGCAGCGTCTCGGATTCTGAGCACCGCCGCATCCGCGTCAGCATTTCGACCAAGCACCCGGGCACGAACCACTCGGCCGTCGCGAAAAGTGACCGAAACCTCGCGATCGAATCGCTCCTGAACCATACCGCGACGACGTCCAACGCCTCGCCCCGAATCGACCACATGAGATGCCGTCAGAATAATCCCGTCCCGACTGACAACCACTCCACTCCCGACCCCGCGCCCATCGGAGATACCGACAACTGATGACCTGATTCTGTCCAACGAGGCTGAAAGGCGTTGTTGCCGTTGTTTCAGTTCCGCCGGCGTCTCTGCACCTGAAGTGTTGACAACGGCAAAACACAAGAGCGTCCAAACCGTCACGAACGCGAGAAGTCGCTTCATTCTTCACCTCGACAGTTCAGTTTCTAAAAACCAGCAAAACGCATCTGATGCCTGAAGCCCCTCGCGCCCGGGATCCAACCTGCACGGGTAAGACCCCGGACCCCGCCGCTGCCTTCATCACCGAAAGAGTGATGAGCACGAGCGACGATCGTAGATTCTAGGTCAGAGGATTTCCTCAATTCCACAATTCGAACACCCAACAGATGTCATTCGATCGCAAAATGTAACGCCTTTTCCCGGATTCAATCCTAAAAGATCGACCAGGTCCCTCGGGCAACTCACCTGTGAAATACCCGCCAGAACTTCAAGAGCGACGGGTAAGGCGAGCAGTCACCAGGTTCTCTCAAAAAATCGGATCAATCCATGCCATTCCTGCCGCGAAGCGGGAACAGGTCGTACGGATTGTAGGGCGCCGAAGCCATTCGGCACGTTGACACAGTTTCATTCGTTCTATTCCTGCACTCCGGCGTCGGCCCTCCGGATATACTCAGAATTGTCAAAAAACACGTCCCCCACAGCACTTGTGTGATGGACCATGCACCCAAATCCAACCTGCGACACAGCTCAGAACGATGATTGGAGTCTGCAATTCTCGTTTCAACAACGAGGATTCAGACGAGATGGAGAACTCGTATGAAGATTCGGAAAGCCGTCATAACGGCCGCTGGTGATCATCACGCCCGACTTCCTTTGCAGACACTGGTGGACCGCAACGGCGAGATCCGCACCGCGTTGCGACTGATGCTGGATGAGGTGATTGATTCCGGCATCGAAGAAGTGGCCATCGTGATTCGCCCCGGACAACAGGAACCATACATCACAGCGGCTGGCCCGCATGCATCACGACTGACATTCTGCGAACAGACGAATCCTCGTGGATATGGCGATGCCATTCTGAGAGCCAGAGATTTCGTGGCAGGCGAGTCATTTCTGCATCTTGTCTCGGATCATCTCTATCTCAGCAGGACAGAACGGCTTTGCGCACAGCAATTGATGGATGCAGCGGCGAAGCATGAATGTTCGGTCTCGGCGATTCAGCCGACTCGCGAGAATGAAGTGGTCTTCTTCGGCACCGTTGGCGGAAGTCCGCTGGCCCAGTCGGATAACCTGTACGAAGTAACAACAGTTATCGAAAAGCCGACGCCCACTGTTGCCGAACAGAAGCTGATTGTCGCCGGCCAGCGAGCCGGATACTACCTCTGCATGTTCGGCATGCACGTCCTCACGCCGACCGTCCTGACACTGTTACAGAAGTCGCTTGATTCAGCTCCCGTCAGCACCAGCATCGACCTGAGCAGTTCGCTGCACCAACTCGCCAGCACGGAGCGTTACCTGGCTCTGGAAATTGACGGAGCCCGATACAACATCAGCTACAAATATGGACTGCTGCTGGCGCAACTGGCGTTTTCGCTGAGCGGAGTGGATCGAGATCTGATTCTGACAGAGCTTATCAATCTCCTGGCTCAGAAATAACACGATCACCCTTCCTCGAGGTTTGGGGGGGGCATCAACGATTTCCCGAAACGCGATCAATGCAAAGACATTTGCCTGTGATCGCAACATCCTGACTCAGCGTCCCACATGGCAAACTTTTTCTCGATGGAGCGACGGCTCTACAGTCATCAGAACCAACCATGAATCTGCTGTCCATCATCACCTCGAACGACGATACTGTCAGAAACCGATCGCTGGACGCTGAGTGCCGCGATCTGACACTCACCCGGCTTCTTCGAGAATGCGGCGAACTCGACGATTTCCGGCGCAGCTGTGACAATCTGTACGATCGGGTTCGCAGCCTGTTTTTTCTCTACGCGATCCACCGCTTTCACCTGCCCGAAAAAATTGCTGGACGTGAAGTCGGACGTATCCCGTTCGGCGGCTACGAGCATATGCTCAACCGTCGTTATCCCGAAGCGCTCGATGTCTTTCTCGCGAGACAGCAGCTTGATGGACCGTCCATCGCTCTTTCCAGCGCGCTCGGAGAGGCGTATCATCGACTGGCGTTCCAGACGCTGGCGGATCAGGTGCGTCGCAGCGTCCGAACCGTGCGAGGCAATCAATGGATGTTTCGCACCGGACACCCGGCCGATGTGCCCCTGCGAATCCGCCCGGAGCTTCTGAAGATCAGC
>JBKDRW010000057.1:0-8005 GCA_046341255.1 Planctomycetota bacterium | reverse complement strand
GAACTGAAGGGACTGAATCCCCAGATGTCCGTCACGGCCGACAGCAATCGTCGTTCCCAGAGGTTCTGATTCAGCAGCAGTTCATCACGCATCTGAACCGTCAGCGCATCGCGGAGTGAACGATCCTGACGTTCGAGTGTCTGCTGCAGCAACCTCACGGCCGGCAGTCGCTCATCATAGTCGCGCCGACATTCGATCAGAGCTTCCTCCAGAAGATCAATCAGGTTTGCCCGGCGGATAGCCACACGTCGCGAAGCACCCAACTGACTGGTCAGCAGTTCCTGCAGCCGCCCAAAATCACCGGAAGGTCTCTGCCCCTGCATCTGTTCTTGAAACGCCCGACGCGAATCCACGAAGAACATGTCCGGCACCTGGTAGGCCGGCGCAAGACATTGCTTCCAGTCGTGTCGGACATCCGAATCCTGATCTGCATGCGACTGCACAAAGACAATGCGACATCCAGCCGCCGCGTCTTCAAGCTCCTCAGAGATCCTTGCACTGCGATATTTCTGCTGTGTCGAAACATACAGCAGAACATCACAATGAGGCAGGATGGATCGAAGTCGGTTGAGGTTGCTGCCGGACTCCGCTGCTTCACTCGTGTCAGGATCCGGGCAATCGATCAGAATCAGATCCCTCAGCAGCGGTGCATCTATCCGTCGAACCTGAAACTGGTCGGGATCAAGCCCTGATGCCGACAGTTCAAAGTCCGGATGCACCAGAAGCACGGGAGTCGTTGTGGTCGGACGCTGTCGACCGGCCTGAGTGACCTCCTGCCCGACGAGCGCATTGACCAGTGTGCTTTTTCCGGTGCCGGTACCGCCGAAGGTCGCCACGACCAGCGGAGATTCCAGCCGAATACGAAGCGAATGTACTCGGTTTACGATCCGGCTGACCACGGAACGAGCCTTCCTCGCAGGCTCCCAACTCGGCGAGTCTTCCAGCCAGCGGCGAACACGACCAATCAGGTCATCCACCTCGGCCAGAATGCGAAGATGTTCCAATTCCGAATTTGTTGTCATTCAACGCTCAAAGCAGTGGTCTTCACTGACAAACCAATGACCCCCCCCGGTGCTACTTCTTCAGAGCCGGGTCCTTCTCAGCATCTTCCTTGTAGTACAGACTGGATGGAATCAGGATCTCTGCGGGAACCTCTTCTCCATCAAAATACTTCCGAATCATCTCGATCGTTGTCTGTCCCATCCTGTCGGGAAACTGGATCGGGTCACAAACAATCTTTCCTTCCAGAATCGCCTGCTTCCCTTCAATCGCACCGTCAAACCCGATCACGCGAACCTGATCCGCTTTGCCGGCCGCCTCCAATGCTCCGCGAGCACCTAAAGCGGAAGGGTCGTTGATGGCAAACAGAGCAGTCAGTTCAGGGTGAGCTTCAATGGCATCCTTCGCTGCAGCGTAACCAGCATCCCGCGCACCCTGTCCATTCAGGGTTGTTGCAATCTCAATCTTCGCCGCGCCATCTTTGGCGTTATGAGCATCAATAATTTCTGTAAACCCCTTGACCCGCAACTGGCACGACTCAACATCCGGATAATGCAGCACGGCGATCTTTCCACCGGTTTCACCAATCAGTCTGACCATCGCTTCACCCGCAAGCTTCCCGCCCTGATAGTTGTCAGTGGCAATATGGCAGACAACTTTTCCATTGGTGCCATCAAATTTGATGTCGTTTGTGAACACTGGAATTCCAGCATCATTTGCCTTTTGAATCGCTGCACCGATTGCCCTTGAATCACAGGGATTCAGAACAATCGCGGAGACACCCTTCACAATAAAGTCCTCAACCTGAGCCATCTGACGGTCAACGCTCTGGTCTCCCGAGACAACCACCACCTCGAACCCATGCTTCTTTGCTTCATCCGCCATCGTGTCAGCAATGATTTTGAAGAAGGGGTTTGTCAGCGTCAGGGCAGAGAACCCGATCACCTTCCCTGACGACGCCTTCTTTGCCACTCCCTTCGATTCATTCGACTCCGCTTTCCCGTTTGCAGACGGCGTCGAAAGATCTCCGGAGCATCCTCCGATCAGAAACAGAGCCATCAGCGGAAGAAATCGAAACAGGGTCAGGAAATGACGGGATTTCATGGAAGGACTCGCTGCCAGATGGACGGACGGGACAAGAAATCTCACGAATTCATCCGAACCAGAATGCCTGTCTCGGAGAATACCTTTCGAACTGTAACGACCGGAACGCCTTCCGTCAGGCATCGGCATTCCGCCGTCGGGAGTTCTGAAAGACGGGCAAAACCGTCGCGCAACGAGGTTTCCAAGGGGAACGCATCTGGCTACACTTCGCGGTCTCAATCAGGCAACCTTAACCCTACCGACTTCACCCAGGTGCTTTCCGGGGATTTCTGTACTCCGAATGTCACATCGGAAGTCCGAGCGGCATTCGTGCAGAAGGGTTCGACCGGGATCAATTCGTGAGCGTTTCCTGGTTGAGACATAAAAGTCTGGAGCGGACATTCAGGTTCAGTCATTCGCCCCGGTGACAGATCGATCCCTGCGGTGCGTTGGGATCCCGACCTGTCTCACCGTTGCGACGCTCGCGACACGTGTCGATCTCTTCTGATCAAAGAATAAGCTCGCTGGTGCATCGAAGATTTCTGACGATCGCCATGCGATTTTCATGAAATCGCGACGAATGAATTCCCCTCTCACTGAAGCGGCTCAAGTCACAATCGATGCTGAAAAGGTGCGGAATCAGTTGCAGCCGTCTCCCCGCGAACGCTCGAGCGAAGAAAACACCAGCCCGGTTTTTCGACGATCCAGCCGAACTCAGCAAGTGCTGGGCGTCGGTGTTCGATCGATTGGTGGCTACGTACCATCACGAGTCGTGACGAACGAAGAACTGGAACAACGCTACGGCTTTGAAGAAGGCTGGGTCAAACGCCGCACAGGAATTCTCCAGCGTCGGTTTGCAGCGGACGGAGAATCCACCAGTGATCTCGCCGTCGAAGCAGCGCGCCGAGCGATGGCTGCCGGTGGCGTTGATGCATCAGAAATCGACCTGCTGGTCGTCGGCACATTCACACCGGATTATACCTGCCCGTCGACGGCATGCCTCGTCCAGAACAAACTGAAACTCGATGCTCCTGCGATGGACATTCAGGCCGCCTGCTCGGGATTCATGTACGCACTTGCAACTGGCGCTCAGTTTGTCGCCACCGGCAACGCCCAAAAAGCCCTCGTGATTGGCGCCGATATCAACACCCGCATTGTACCCCCCAACGACCAGCGAGTCGCGCCGCTGTTTGGTGACGGGGCAGGTGCCGTGATTCTTGAAGCCGGAGAACGTGATCAGGGACTTGTCTGTTATCAACTGGGAGCTGATGGATCGGGCGGCAGTATGCTCGATCGTGAGGCTGGAGGTGTCAGTGTGCCGCTGACTCCGGAACTCGTGGCAGAAGGCAGACATCTGCTGCACATGGATGGCCGCAACGTGTTCAAATGGGCCATCGAAGCGGTCACGGAATCCATTCGTTTCGTGCTGGAGAAAGCTCAACTCACATCCGACGACATCTCACTGTTTGTTCTGCACCAGGCCAACATTCGCATCATTGACCATGCCATGAAGGAACTCAATATTCCGAAGAGCAAGGTCTTCAACAACCTCGATCGAGTCGGTAATACGTCAGCCGCATCCATTCCTCTGGCTCTGGACGAAGCCAACCGTGAAGGAAGAATCAATCGGGGTGACCTCGTCCTGATGTGCGGCTTCGGCGCTGGTCTGACCTGGGGCACCGGCGTTTATCGCTGGTAGCTCTCTGGACCGGGACACAGGCTCTGATTGTTCGAAGAACCATTGGTCGAAGAATCTGAGTTGCTTAAACGAAACAGCGCTCACTGCCTTCTGGTGCAGTGAAACGAACTGTGGCGCCGATGTTAAGCGGCTCGGAGATGGACGTCAGCAATGCTGTTCCGTTCATGGAAGTCGGGATTCGTTGTTGAATCGATTCGGCATGTCCCTGCGATTCGGCCGGAATACAGATTCCCGGTCCCCACGATGACTGAGCCGCTCCGACAATCCCCTGCGATCGCAGCTGTCGAACGAGCGAACGAATCACTGGATGAGCAAAAATGTCTCCCTGCTCAGACGCGTAAAACGAACCAACAGCGTCACCATACTCCTCGAGCTTTTCAGCAAACGTCCGAAAATCCCCTTCAACGACGGCAGGTATGATCTGCTGATCAATCTGCTGACCCAGCCGA
This sequence comes from Planctomycetota bacterium, assembly GCA_046341255.1. Classification (GTDB taxonomy): domain Bacteria; phylum Planctomycetota; class Planctomycetia; order Planctomycetales; family Planctomycetaceae; genus SXXK01. The sequence continues at coordinate 3,775 of JBKDRW010000057.1, read as the reverse complement.
GTCACGAGCATGGTCGGCATCTGCACCCGCTGGTGAAAGAACTGACGCTCGCGATCTCCGGAAATCCCCTGTACGGACGTCGGGCGAATCAAAAGAAATCGCCACGTCTCCGGAACGGAAATCCTCTGCACTCGATTCGCTTCCGATGAATCTGTCGTCTGCCCGCGGTCAACAAGGAATCCGCCGGATCGGAATCCAGCCGTTCCGATCGCCGACCGCTCCGCACGATGCGCAAGCCGGGCCAGCTTCCAGGGATCATGAGTTGACGCTCGCCCGGAGATGATTTCGGCTGCTGATGCAATGGCCAGACCAAGCTGAGTTCCCCCGCCAAGCCCCGTATGAAACGGGATGACCGACGAGACCTTGACGAACAGCGGTGGCAGTTCGTAACTCTGCCGCATGAAAGAAAGGAACTCCTGAATGCGAATTCCGGTCTCCTGCTGATACGAAACAATCGCATCTTTGATCGTGCATGTTCTGAAAGACATATGCCAGCCAGGTGTTTTCAGCATCAATCCGATGCCACCAAACTGCCAGCCTGAATCGAGTCCGCCGCAGATGAGTCCAAAATGTAATCTCGATCCGGTTGTGACAACGACTTCCATCATGCCACTCCTCGATCCGAGGATTCCCGATTGCCTGTCATCGCATCTGACGCACTCCGATGCACGGCCGTCCAGAAATCGTTCATGTGGCTGCGCAGCATTTCGAAGGCGCCTTTTTCGGCGGTTCCTCCGGTCTTATCAACGGCCGACTTCAGAAAAGCCATCGTCTGTTCGATGTCACTTCGATCAATCAGATGCAGACGCGTGGCCAGAATTGCCGCTTCCAGAACCGCATGCCGGGCTCGATTGAATCCGCTGAACGGCCGACATTCGCCACGATGAACAACGGTCGCCGGCATACGGCTGCGTGCATCCGACGCATCGATGGAGTCCACCTTGAACTCAAACCACCGGCAGCACTCATCAAGCACATAGCCGCTGACACTGGTCGCCGGATGCATGGCTGGAAGACAATCCAGTCGACCAATGGCAGCGCGCGCGATGACATCGACCTGATCGACCACGTGGAACACACCGCAACGCGTGGCACTCAGATTACTGAAGGTCGTTGACGGCTGAAACGGCCGCAACAGAAGAGCGCCGAAGTCTCGGCTGACCACCGGACCCATCGGCGCAATATTGATTTTGCCTTCCGAGCTGACACTCGTGACAAGGCCTTCGATAATCATGGAGAACCGTTTCAGCGGGCAGGAGTTTATTCATCCACAGGATGAAACAAATCCCTCACAGGACTGCTGTACAACGGAATGCCATCTACTGACGGCAAACTGCGTCGTCGTCCAGAACCATGAGTCTTTTTCATTCCAGGCAAAGCGTGTACAAACAGCTTCCGAAGCATGCGTTTTATCGGGAAGATTCACGCAATGGTAGCGGCTGCGACAGGGCAGACTCTGAAAGCCCCGGTCAGGCATCCTGCGCTGGTGTCTGACCAGCGAAAAACGACTCCAGGTCTGAAAAAACAAATGCGATGTTTGCCGGGAAATCCGGGGCTCGCGTTCCTCTGATATGGCAGAATACGATCGATGCAGGATAGCCGAAAAGAGATTATTCCGAACACGGATGAGGGGTTTCGAAAAGTTGAGTCATGTGACACATTGCCGCAACTTGCCGGCGGCTGGGCCGAGCGTGAATACCTTTTCGGCGACTATCGATTAACACTGACTCTTCCCAATTGCCCCGATATCCTGCTGGACGAAACATCCATGCGCTCAGCGAATCAGCAGGATGATTACATGCCGTACTGGGCGTATCTCTGGCCGGCAGCGGTCGCCATGTCAAACCAGGTCAGCCGCGCTGCATGGCCTCGGGGAACGGACGTTCTCGAACTGGGCTGCGGAGTCGGTCTCGTTGGCCTCGCAGCCCTGGCCAACGGATGTCGTGTAACCATGACCGACTACGATCCTCGAGCAATTCAGGTTGCCGGGCATAATGCGAGGCGAAATGGCTTTGTGGATTTTGAAACACAGCAGCTCGACTGGCGTCATCCGCTGCCCCGCCGCTATCCGATCATTCTGGGTTGTGACCTGCTCTACGAGGAACGCAACCTCGAGCCGATTCTGAACCTTCTTGACGTGATGCTGGATTCGGGCGGCGAATGCTGGCTGGCTGATGGAGGTCGCCGCCATGCCACACATTTCCTGTCTCTCGCCCGCGACCGTGGCTACAACATTCACATGTTTGACGCCAACGGAACAGAAGTCTTCAGACCCGGCGATCAACTGCAGATTTTTCGGATGCAGAAGCGATCTGACCCTGCCAACGATGGTCAGGAACATCCCGGCAGGTCCATATAACTCGCAGTGAGCAATTTCCCGGAACAAGTAAAAAAACGGGCTTCCCTTTCTGGGGGAAGCCCGATGTCATTGCCCGATGCAGAATGACTGTCGGGCAATGAGAGACGGCTGAAGATCCAGAGAACTCATTACTTCTCGGGATGCAGACTGTAGGCTTCCATCATGGTGCCATTCTCGTCGCTCACCCAATGGCCACCGGCTGGAGCCATGTACTTTTCGATCACTTCGAATGATGGAAGCTTCGAGAAGTCGATGCGGGAGAAGAAGTCATCTGCTCCGGGGAACATTTCCGCTGCTGCTCCGGTCTGGAGCTTCTCATACAGAGATCGATAAGTTTCCGCCGGGCGAGAGAAGGTAACGGCCACAGAATTTTCAGCGAAGTGCTGAGAAATCGCCTGGAAGTCTTCGGTTTCAGACAGAGGTCGAACGTCATCTGCGTTCCGAACAGCCTGCTCCAGCTGAACACCACCAAGACCAATCAGCAACTGGCCGTTGGCAACCGTGAGGCCAAGCTTCATCCCTGGCTGATCGATCTCGTAGACTGTGGCTCCTTCCAGTTCACGGGTTTCGCCCGGGAAAGCACCGCCGCCTTCAATCATCTTGTTCAGCACGCCTGCAAACGCTTCCGTATCTTTGACTCCGATGGCAATCAGAATATCGTCAACTTCGCTGTCTGAACCTTCCGGCGGAGCCATGGCAACCTGCATGACACCCGTCATCTGATCCACAATGTCGTTCTTGATGTGAATGCCAGGACCCTGACTTGCAAGCTGATCAACCTGACCTTCAGTGAAACCTTCACCCTGAAAGCCATCAATCAGGCCAACAATCGCGGCGTAGGCTTCATCAATCTTCCAGTGAGTTGCACCCCAAAAGCTGGCATTCTCCTTCACCCACGTCGGAGGCTTTGGATCGATCGTTGCCAACTGGAAAACCTGCATCAGAGCCATCGGTGGTGACTCGCAGTAGGCAAATGATCGACTGACGGCTTCAAACTTGTCGTCGCCGGTATGAGTAACGGATCCGATTCCCTTGAGTTGATTCAGACCGAGAACCGGCAGAAAACCAATGGCAATACCGGCCTGTGCGCCCGCGGTCCCCAGTGACCCGGTTGACTGCATCGCAGAGATCAGCCCAATGGGGTCGACATAAGTGACCATCAGTCCAGCGCCTCGCTCAGACCCGCACTTCTCCATGATGTAAGAATATACAGAGTTGGTCTTCAGTGTCTTTTCGGATGCACCATCCCAGCCATCGATCACAAGCTTCAACAGATTGCTGCTGTTGGAAATGACCAGACGCTCATCCTTCAAAAACCAGCCAAACTCCTTTGCCAGCGGCGTCTGCTTGGCGATCGGAGCTTTCACGTTGTACATCACGATCTCAGTTCCGCCGTGCTCAACGTTGGCAGACTCA
>JBKDRW010000056.1:0-4065 GCA_046341255.1 Planctomycetota bacterium | reverse complement strand
TCACGGCTGGCGGCGCGATTTCAATTTGAGGAGAGGATGTGTCCAGTGGATCGGTCATATCCGGGGCTTGTCCGGGCTGCGGCGGTGTCTCAACAAAACCTAGACCGTTACGAACTCGCACAGCAAAACCGAATGTCCCTTCACCCAGAGTATCCACAGAAAAAGGGCTCTTCAGATCACTATCCAGACCGTACCTGAACCAGTTTTGTCCGCCATCTTCTGTCACAAACAATTCCACCGCACTCACACCCGATGGACCGACATCCTCGACAGAATAGTCGATATCGAACATCGACGAATTGACAATCAGAGCGTCCTTCACTCCAGCAGGTGCCGCACCGACTGAGGATGTCATGGGTGTGGACACGGACACATTACTTTGTCCGGCCCCAACAGGTGCAGGTCTTGTCACGTCACTGCTGAACGAAGGATTCATCGGAATCTGCGGAACAGCCGGTGGCGAACCAGGTGAAACCATCACTGGATCACTCAAGCCGACCGAGTCCCCACCCTTCGCTCCACCATTAAATGGAGATGGTCCCAGAGGAACTGCTGCACGCGAGGGCGTTGCAGTCCCTGCCATCGCCGATGTCCCTGCGGTTCCCATCCTCGTCGTAATCTGAGCCGTCGAATCCGCCCGATTTCCAGCGGCATCGCAAATCATCCCTCGCACGGAGATCGCTCGACCAGAAGAAACTGTAATCATCGCCTGCCCATTCACAGCAGGCTGCAATTGCACTGGCTTCCAACGCCCGTCTGCAGCATCCGAAAACTCAATGGCAAGTGTCTCAGGATCTGCAGTCAGGTCCGTGCATGTCCAGCTGACGATGATCTGACCCGGACTGGAGTCGAACAATTCAAGCTTCAGTTCCGGAGCCACCGTATCAACGATGACTTCCATTTCCGGCTGAGCTCCCTGCACCTGAGCCGCTGAGAGATTCCCCTGAGCATCAGCGACTCGAATGGCAAACGAATAACGCCCGTCACGCGGCGCGTTGAATGTGAACTGCCCCTGAGAAGCAGGAACACTCTGAAGCTGCTCCCAGGTCTGACCACCATCCTGAGACCCGAACAGCACAGCAAAGCCTTCCACCTGCTCACCGGGCTCAGCGTCAACATCAAAGGGAAGCTGAAAGCGACCAACCCGCGTGACAATCGGTTCCTCAGCGACGGCAGCAGAATGACTGAACGCCATCGCCGTCAGCGATGCGACCGTGGAGAACGCGGAGATCCTTCTCCGAAGTGCAGCAATCCATAAGCTCGTATTCATCCGTGCGGTCCTTCGCTGGATGGGCCTGCGGTCGACGGGATGCGGGTTCGGGACCCCGATCAGTTGCAGACGAAAATATTCCGTTAGCAGTCAAGAATCGAGAAAGCTTCAGAGCATCGCATCGATGATCTGCGTTTCACTCGTGCCTGACATTCGCGATCCGACGATCCATCCGTGCGCGGACCGAGCGCGGTTTCGCACATCTGGGATCGGAACTCCAGAATGCGCCGCTTGAAGCGGATATAACGAACAGGCAGAAGATTTCGAAAATTCCTCAATGCCGGACCACGGACGACTCCGGAACTGGCAACATCTGCCGATTTTCTGCGCCGAAGCCACGATCTATCGGCGCCGAACACACAAACCGTGCCAATTGGCAAAGACTGTCGCCTCCGTTGATCCACCTACAGATCGATGCCAAAGCAGCCTCCTCAGCCCCACGATTCAGGACGGCGAAAGTCCTCCCGAGCCGTCAATCACTCAAGGTTTTTCATACTTCAGCGGCTCGGCAGGGCCCTTGCACTTTCTGCTTAACGGGCTGATCGCCCTCAAAACGAATCCGGATTGGTCCTGCTCTCGCATGCAGACGGCACGCGATTTCGAGCCTCCTGACGTCATTCGAGGCAGGTCGCCGATGGTTCCGGAATGCAAATCCCGAATTGAACGCTCAAAAAAATCAAAAACAAGGATTGACGTATCGAGACCTTCCGATATATTTGATCATGGAGGCGACAATGGCCACGAGCAAACTCAAACTCACGGAACTGGAAGCCCTGGGTCACGCAGCAGAATGCCTGCGGATCCTTGCGCATCCGCATCGACTCCGCATGATCCAGATGCTTCTTCAGGGAGATTACACGGTCGGCGAACTTGCCGACGCCTGTGAGATCCCAAGCCCGATGGCGTCGGAGCATCTGCGACTGATGCAGCGCTGCGGATTCTTATCGAGTCAGAAAGATGGGCGTTCGGTGTATTATCAGGTCGTCGAGCCGCATCTGAAAAATATTCTGGCATGCATCGAAAGCCGTTTCGGAGTCGATGCAGTATCGTGATGAATGTCTGGATCTTTGACAGCGGACTGGCTTCACGCCAGACCCTGCACTCCTTCCGGCACATCGCGTTCGGAGTAACGCCGACGTGATGAACGCTGCAGGCAATCAAATCTCCTGTGGGCGACCACCGGGATGGAGACACAGTGTTCGCACCGATTTCTTTTGCACGATATATCGAAATGTATCGACATTTCAGTTAACCAAGCACGCACAACACGAACAAAGGGAGAGTTGACATGAGTGTTGCAACCATTTCCGCAAAGGAACTGCAGGATCGTATTCAAGCCGGCGAAAAGATCGACATGATCGACGTTCGCACTCCGGCAGAGTACAGGGAGGTTCACGCTTCGATCGCGCGAAGCGTGCCGCTCGAGACGTTTGATGCTGCAGCCGTTCTGGTTCAGCATCGAGGAACAAATCCTCTGTATGTGATCTGTCGTTCGGGCAGTCGGGGTCGGCAGGCCTGTGAAAAGCTGCAGGCGGCAGGATGCTCGCACGCCATCAATGTGGAGGGAGGCACGGTCGCGTGGGAACAGGCGGGTCTGCCTGTGACACGAGGACGAAAGTCAATCTCACTTGAGCGACAGGTTCGCATCTGCGCCGGGTTCCTGGCACTGGCCGGCGGACTGGCAGGCATGTTGATTCACCCATACTTCGCGGGCATCTCCGCATTCGTCGGCGCCGGACTGATGTTTGCCGGAATCACAGACACGTGCGGCATGGCCATGATTCTTGCTCGCATGCCATGGAATCAGGTCAAGTCAGCACCATCGGCCGATCCGGTCAGGCCATGTTCGATATAGCCGGACGAATCGTACGGCGACTGAATTCAGATTCGGGTCTGAATTCGGGCGGTCGAGGTCGATCATCCAGGAGAATTCGCCATGAGTGTCGTGTATCACACGTCCGCCCGGAATTTCGAGCGTGACGCACTGAAATCGCCGGTTCCCGTTCTGGTGGACTTTTATGCCGACTGGTGCAGACCGTGCCGGATGCTGGCTTCGACACTGGATCGGCTCGCCGAGGAATTTTCCGGCAAGGTCCGAATTATCAAAGTCAACATCAATCAGGACCCTTCCCTCGCGAGCCAATTCCACGTGAGCTCCATCCCGCATCTCATGTACCTCGTCGCAGGAAAGGTTGTGAACCAGTCTGCCGGGGCGCCGCCCGAAGCTGCTCTGCGCCAGACATTGAATCAACTGACATCAGCCTCAGCATGATGCCGGATCAGAACAGCAGTCACAGGCGCATTCCGGGAATGATGGTCAGGTGAACAAGGGATGCTGTGACTTGTCCCGTCTTCCGGATCTTACTTTGTTCTCAGGATCAGGGGTCTCGCTATGCAACTAAAACAGTATTACCTTGGCTGTCTGGCCCATGCGTCTTATCTGATTGTGGACGAGACGACAAAGATCGCGGCCGTCGTTGATCCACAACGAGACATTGAGCAGTACCTGACGGACGCAAAAGCCGGAGGCTACGTCATCCAATATGTCTTTCTGACGCACTTCCATGCCGACTTTCTTGCAGGTCACATTGAACTGCGCAATCGGGCGGGCGCCCGGATCTGCATGGGTGAGAGAGCACAGGCAGAGTTTGATCACACGATCCTGAAAGATGGCGATTTGATCGAGTTCGGTAATGTTCGGATTCAGACGATGGAAACGCCGGGACATACCCCGGAAGGAATCTCCCTGCTCGTCTTCGACAAGGCCGTCAGTGACAAGATTCCTCATGCTGTGC
>JBKDRW010000055.1:0-23236 GCA_046341255.1 Planctomycetota bacterium | reverse complement strand
GTGCATGAGCAACTGTCAGATCGCCGCTGAGTTCGATCAGCATGCCGGGCCCTGATTCCGCGATCATCGTACGGCCATCACCGAGTCGCTGAAATGCGTGAATCTCCAGAGGCTTTCCGGCATTCTCCGGTCGCAGTTTTGAATCATAGTGCCAGATGATTTTTCCGTTCGCTGGATTGATCTCGGCGACTTCAGTCCAGTTGAGTTGCAGCAGGACATGGCCATTCGGCAGGACGTGGAGATCGTGCAGTGGGCCAATCTTGTATTCCCATTCTGTCTGACCGGTTGCATCAATGATGGCAATTCGTTGTTTTGACGAATCGGCTGCAATGAATCGCCGCGTCGGCTCTGCGGCGTTTAACGCGGCGTTCATGACGGTGCCGGTCAAAAGGCCACAGATGAAAAGTCGAATGGATGTGTGAACAGACATCGATGAATTCCGATGGAATGTGGTGTGGGGTCCGTCAACGGCGACAAGATGCTTTCATCGTCCCGTTCGTTCCAGGGCCGAAATCCCGGAACGAACTTATCGGACGCCCGGAATTACCGGCGGGCTTCGGCCCATTCGTCCAGCATCGCCTGGATGCGTGCGGGGTTGAAGTCACCGGGAACTTCGTAGTCCTGATTGGCCATCAGATCCTTGACGGTCAGATCTTTTGAGGGCACTCCCCCTTCGGGTACGTTGCCGTGAGCTGTCCACACGATTGCATTCAGCACCAGAGTTCGGAAGTCACGATTCCCCCAGTTCCAGTGATCATGGCCGCCTGTAAAGCCAAATCCTCGACCCGCGTCCCCGCGAGCGCGTGCCCAGGCGACGACCTGCTGTTCTTTCCGCTCCAGAACAGCTGCTCTGACCGCAGCATTATTGCTGTGAGGGCCATCCGGACGTGACAGGCTTCCGTCTTCCTTCACCAGCGTTTCCTTTGGAGGCAGGTCCTGCAGAACAGGAATCACATCGGCATTTTCAGCAAAACGCATGTGATAATACCACTCGTCGTTGACCCGAAACGGTTTCACGCCCTGCGAGATCGGATGAACTGGAAATTCTTTGAATGTTCCGGTCCAGTGAGGATTTACGGACCAGTCGGTTTCAAAATAGCCACCGGTCCAGTTCAGAAAGGCTTCTCCCGAAGGGCCCTTGGGAACTTCGACACCGTAGTGGATACAGACCATTCCGATGCCTCGATTCTGCAACGCCTTCAGGCGATCGAGCTTGCTGTTGAAAGGATGACCGCCACCACCATCTGCATAAATCAGAATGGTGTCAGCATGATCCAGAACAGAGTCGTCTTCAGGCCAGCCGTTCGTGTACACGGAGGCTTCAATGCCGATGTTGGCTGAATTCAGAGCGTCTGCCAGCAGCATGCAGCCGGCTCGGTGTTCATGAGCACCATAGCCGTGACTCGGCCGGCCTGCGATCAATGCGACTTTCTTTTTGGCTGGCAGACGTTTCAGCCTGATGTTGCGAAACTGCACCGTCATCGCAGGGCCTGCATGAGCCTGCAAAGCCAGCAGACCTGCCGCGCGCCGCTCTTTGAGGTCATTGTCTGTGACGTCGACGGTCTTGACATCGTTGATGAAATGCTGGAAGTGATAGCCATCTGCAACGATACGATACTTGTTCCAGTCTTCCTTCCGGATCCTGCTTTGAATTTCTTTGGTGTCGCCCACGCTGCCGGTCACTTTCTTCTCGAAGTTATCTCCGTTGCGAACCAGCTCGGTCGATTCACCACGCAACGCGAGAATCCCACGATAACGTTCACCGTAGAGAATTCCGGAGTACGTGTCACCCGCCTCGAAGTCCGCCTGATAGCCTCCAATGACCCACTTTTCGCCGGGCACCTCGAAGCTTCGATACTGAATCCCTGAATTCCCATTGACGATCTTGTACTCCAGCTCCAGTTCAAAGTTATCCACTTCTCCGCCGCGCCAGATGATGAAGGTGTTGCCCTTCAGCTTCTTGTCTTCTTCATTGTAGGTCTGTCCGGTGATGGTTCCGTCCTTGACACTCCAGGTGTTGGGGTCACCGTCCCAGCCGTTGAGAGTTTTGCCGTCGAAGAGAACTTCCCAGTCATCGGCGGATGCTGGCATCACAGCGGCGACCAGTGCCGCGAAGAACAGAAGTGATCGGTACAGTTGCATGGTGGGTCCTTAGTGAATGGTCCGAAATGCTCAGCCCGCAAATCCGAAATCGAGCGGATTCTGATCAGAAACGGCGTTCCGAAGCATCAACAGAGACTGCGACGGACTTCGCGCCCCGGGCGGGATCATTTGCAGTCCTGAATTTGAGCACCCCGGCTTTGCAACTTCAATCCACTGCGATGCCAGGGACAGTTCGGTCGCCGATTTCGCCAGGTCCACTGTGCCGGAATGGACTTCGCGAGCTGTCGCGACCCCGTTCAGCTGGTTAAGTCACGTCGGCTCTGAACTCCGATCGGCTTGCATGGCAGGGTTCCTTGCGGCCCGTGCCGCCACGCCATACGTGGCGGCTTCACGGTCTGCCTGAGGGTGGGGCCCCTCCGGCAGAAAGGATCTGCCTTCACGATCAGTCGTGACAGCGTCAAGGGGTGGAAAGGACCTGATTATCAGGAACAATCGTCAGAGCCAGAACGTGGTGTGTTTCGTTTTATCAACATGCCGAACCGCCGTCTGCCGGCCAGTCGCGTATGAAGTAGGGTCGATCATGAGTGACGGCCACAGTCCTCGTGGCGGAAGATGAAGATATGGACATCGGGAGTGATCGCGTGCTGGATGGTCTGAGAAATCTGTTGGAACTCTTTCGCTACTGGGTGCTGAAACTGGACGCTCGGCTCGTCGAGCTTTCTGCCACGCTCGGCAACTGGCTGTACGTCATTCTGTTTGCGGTCGTGTTTTGCGAAACGGGTTTGATTGTCACACCGTTTTTGCCGGGTGATTCCCTGTTGTTTGCCGTGGGCGCACTGGTGGCGATTCCGGAAACAAACCTGAATCTGGGTTTGATGTTCATTCTGCTGACGGTGGCCGCCGTGCTTGGCGATGCAGTGAACTATTCGATCGGTCGCATGATGGGGCCGAAGGTATTCCGAAGCGATACGTCGAAGCTGTTGAATCGAAAGCATCTCGACAAGGCTCAGGCATTCTATCAGAAGTATGGTGGCAAAGCCATTTTTCTGGCTCGCTTTGTTCCGATCGTCCGAACGTTCGCTCCCTTTGTCGCCGGCATCGGCCGGATGAACTACGCGCGGTTCTGGATGTTCAATGTCAGTGGCGCGATCGTCTGGGTGGGCCTGTTTCTCAGTGCGGGCTACCTGATTGGAAACTGGAAGCCTATTCGTGACAACTTTTCATTGGTGACACTGGCGATCATCTTCGTATCGCTGCTCCCGATCCTGTTTGAGTATCTGAAGGCTCGCAAAGAAGCAGCCGCGGACATGTCTGACAAAGAGCAGAGAGCCCCCTGACCCACTGGAGCCTGCCGGCTTGAATGTTCGAAAACGCTGACGTTGTGAGCTCAACAGACCGGCGGATACCGTGCGAGTCTGCATCAGAGTCAGACTCTGCCGGCGTTTCCAGATGAACCCCATGACCCTTCGGCAGATTCTGCCGGTTAAACTGAAGGTTTTGCAGTCGTCCGGTCGACGGACTTCCAGATATTTTCACGCGTATCGTTGCCAGAAGCCGGGACGTGCGAGTGACCGAGGAACTGGTCATGATTATGAAACGTATTGATTCAGATGAAGGTGATGAATTCGCAGCAGGTCTGGATTTTTCGCCAGGCGTGAATGCAGCTTCCCCGATCGATGGTCTGAATTCTCACTGCGTCGGTTATCTGTATCGTGGAGTTCCTCAGGATCGTTCTATCAAAGACCTGCGACTCGACCGCACGGCATCGTGCTCTTCCGTTGCCGTGCCGAAATGGATGACGATGTGCCTGGTCGCCGAATCGATTCCGACCGAATTGTTCTTTGGCTGAAAAGTGTGTGTCTTGTCCGGGGTGGCATTCCTGCTTGTGCACCGGCTGTGCGGTGGATGGCGACGCCCGCCCGCCCCCGAAAATCCTGAAAGGATGAGTGAGAGCGATTCGGGCCTCCGGCCACCGCTGACCATGCTTTTGTCCGGAGCAGGAATTTGATTTTCCACGAACCGGTCCGCGGCCATGCCCGAACCCCCCCGCGACCACGCTCGGCGACGTCGCAGAATGTCGGGTCGTGCGATACATTTCGGGACAACAGATTGTGTCCGGGAATTTATCTGAAAACAGGCCATGGCTTTTCCACGCATTTCTACACTGAAAACGGCTGAGCAGTTTCGTCAGCGGCTTGATGAACTCCATCTGGGTCTGCCGTTTGATGAAACGCTCGAGCGTGGCTCAGCTGCCCCGCTGAATCAGCCAATGAAATCGGTCTGCGGCCCGATTGGTAATCGCTGGTGCATTCTGCCGATGGAAGGCTGGGACGGCACAACTGATGGCCGACCGACAGACTTGACGCGTCGGCGGTGGAGAAATTTCGGGCTGAGCGGCGCGAAGCTGATGTGGGGTTGCGAGGCCGTTGCCGTTCGACCGGACGGACGAGCCAATCCAAATCAGTTGATGATCAACGATCAGACATTGTCCGACATGATCGCGTTGCGTGAGATTCTTGAGACGGCTCATCGCGAGCACATCGGAACAACGGATGATCTGCTGATTGGTCTGCAGTTGACGCATTCCGGTCGATTTGCGAGGCCATCGGACAAGAAAAGAATGGAGCCCCGGATTGCATATCGTCATCCGATTCTGGATGCTCGTTTTGGCGTGTCCGGTGATGATGCGATCCTGTCTGACGATGATCTGAAACGCCTGATAGACGACTTCATTGCTTCGTCAAAGCTGGCTTACCGGGCCGGATTCCGCTGGGTCGACATCAAGCATTGTCATGGTTATCTGGGGCATGAGATGCTCTCGGGTTTCGATCGCCCCGGTCTGTTTGGGGGAAGTTTCGAGAATCGAACGCGTTTTCTTCGCGACATCGTGGCCGGTATTCGTGCAGAAGTTCCTGGACTTGGCATCGGCGTGCGGGTCAGTGTGTTTGACTTCGTGCCCTTTCAGCCCGGTCCGTCGGAGGAAAGAACGGGGGTGCCATCGCAGGCGGATTCGTACCGTCACGCGTTCGGCGGTGATGGCACGGGTCTTGGAATTGACTTTGATGAGCCTCGTCAGTTTCTGGAACTTTTGCAGCGGCTGGGTATTGATCTGGTCTGCACGACCTGTGGCAGCCCGTATTACAACCCGCACATTCAGCGGCCTGCCTTGTTTCCGCCGAGCGATGGTTACCAGCCTCCGGAGGATCCGCTGGCAGGAGTTCATCGTCAGATCATGGCAACGGCGGAACTCAAGCGACTGGTTCCGGGCCTGCTTGTTGTCGGATCGGGGTACTCGTATCTCCAGGAGTGGCTTCCACATGCCGGCCAGGCAGCCGTCCGACTGGGAATGGTCGATTCGGTCGGACTGGGGCGCATGGTTCTGTCGTATCCGGAGTTGCCTGCGGACGTGACGGCAGGTACGGAAATGGCTCGAAAAAAAATCTGCCGCACCTTCAGTGACTGCACTACGGCTCCGCGGAACGGAATGATTTCCGGCTGTTATCCGCTGGATCCGTTCTACAAATCACGACCCGAGCGAGACGCGTTGCAGAGAATCAAAAGCGGCTCCGACTGACAGGTCACCGTGCTTCGGCGCGAGATGATTCAATTGTGCCGACATGTTGCCGGCGAGAGACATCGAGGATTCCCCGAAGACACCATCTCCCTTGTCTGCGCAGCCGGCTGCAGAAAAACGCAACGTCCTGTGCGAAGCCTCCAGTTTGCCCTACTGTCCGATGAACACTCCGATAATCTCCCGCGATCGCCTGCATCGAATTGCCTGAAGTCAGGTATTCCAATTTCTGATGCCCGACCGGACGCTGCCGACTTTGCGCGTCAGCAGTCAACATGTCGGGGACGAGGACACTCATGATGGCCGATCTCTGTGGTCTATCACCGCGCCGGAAACTGCCTCAAAGCATTCTGCTCGCAGGCAGCGCGAGAGGGGGACCGTCGTGGGCTCTCAAGGTTCTTGATTCTCATCCTGCGGTCTGCGGATGTCATGAACCTTTTTATCAGCTGGCCAGCGATCCATCCTTGCAGTCCCTGTTCGGAAAGATGAAGGCAGGTGTTGCTGCCGAGGAGGATTGCAGCCGGCTTGTTGACGCAACCGTTCGCGCGTGTGTGGAAACTCATAAGCCGCCATTTTTCAGAAAAGACTTTCTTCGGACGCCTGCACCGCTGCGCAATGCAGCCTGGCTGACGGCCAGAGCGTTTCGACCGGCGGAGTCTGTGTTCGGTTTTCTGGCGACCGGACATCTGAATGAATCACATCGCCTTGTGATCAAGAATCGTCCGTTTCCGGGACTGGATCGGGTCCTTCACGCCATCCGCGCTGAGGCTCTGCTGCTGCTGCGGCATCCATGTGGAGTTGTCAGTTCGTGGCTGAGAGGTATTGAAATGGGCGTCATGGATGCGTCGAGCCTGGACGTCAATCATGTCTGGGAACTCTATGCGCATCTGATCGAGCCCATCGGATTCACAAAGTCTCAACTGGCGGGAATGAGCCCTGCGGGTATCCTTGCCGTGAACTGGCTCGTCGATTCAGTGCTGTTTCGCCAATACCAGAGCAGCGGCATGAGAACTCGCACGATTGTTTATTGTGATCTGGTCCGAAACCCGATCATTGAATGGACTCGAGTGTTCGAATGGATGGGATTGTCCATGGTGCCGTCGGTGGAACAGTTTCTCAGCCATTCTGCGAACTCGTTCTTTGATCCTCGAAAACTGCTCGGCAAGAGATATACATATTTCTCAGTCAAGCGGTCCGACAACTCCCCGCTGACGGCATGGAAGAAGCATCTCTCGCACACCCAGATCGATGAGATTATGGACGTGATTGGTCCACACTTTCCGATGGAACAGTTCTGGCCGGAAGGCATGCCTTCTCGAGTGATCTCTCCCGTCTTCGCCTGAGAGAGACTGCCGGTTTCCCCCTGCGACTCGGATGATCATCATTCAGCAGAGGATGTCCCGGGGGGCATGCGTGGCCGAGTTGTATCAGTCCGTCGGTCGAATCCGGGGATCGGTTCCGGAATCCGACACGGCGGGTTGATCTGAGCCATGAAGCATCCTGCTGCTTGTCAGGCAATTGCAAAACGTGCTGAGGATCGCAAGACTACCGGTGGACGGGGTACCTTGCGAAGTCTTCAAGCGTATCACGTGTGATCACCATCGCCTGACATTGCTTGCTGGCAATGTGGCTTTGGATGATTCGCTGCGGAACGTCACATTAGAAACCTGCCAGACCCTGAATCAGTCATACACATGCGCGGGCCCATCCTTGATCGGGAAGAGTACATCGAACAGGAGTACTTTTTCCGCGTGTACCGCGAGCGGCTCGAAGAAAACGTTCCGTCGCAGGAGATTCTGCGATTGGTGCAGGAAGAGATCCTCGCGACCACACGGCTGCCGATGGCCATCGACTTCATGCGGGCTGAGATTCTTCACAGCGGCAGGATGAGCACTGCAATGTCGCGTCTCCCGCACTACTTCGCGCCGTTTCAGGCATTTGTGGTGAGCCGAGCGGAAGATGACGAATCGCGGTTTGAGCAGAAAGTCGCACTGCGGATTCTGGAGTCAGAAGCAAGGTATCGCGCGAACAACGCGTCAATGCCCGGGCTGTTCATTTTCCAGCTTGAGTGCATTGCCAGGAATCGACTGGGTTACGCTGACGGCCTTCGCGCGATTTCCAGTGATCCGTGTTATTCCGATGAATGGAGCCGTTGGATTTCTCGACTTGCGGCATCACTGGGAGAGCGCGAACTGGCGGAAGTGGTCTATCTCGCATCGCAGCATCTGCAGACCCGCCGTGCTTCGGCCCAGAGTCCTCAGCTTCGAAAGAGGGACTCTGCGCAGACTGAGAATCAGGAAGGCACGACCACCGAATCGTCTGGCGCTGCTCTGTTCGGCGAGCAGGAAGGACGAATCGCGCGGGCCAACATCGGACGCGACCCCTTGTATTTCTTCGCAGCGCTGCAGCGACAACTGGGTTACCCGTCCGTGCCGCGGTCCGCGAATCCTGATCACGATTCGACCCGACTGCCACCGTTTCTGGAAGCTCGACTCGTTAAGATCGAACAACGTCTCAAGATCAACGAAATGGAGCTCAAGGGTGGTATCGATCTGACTCGTTTCTACAAACAGCCCGAAGGCGATGGACCAAAGTTTGATCGATTCGACTTGCCGGGATCAGAAGGTTCATAAGTTCTGTCTTTCCGTTTCAAGTTCTGCAGAGCGCAGGCCCTGCAGATCGTTCCTGCTCCTCGAAAGTTTTCACGACATCATGTCTGATCAGGTTGAAGCCAGTATTTACGACTATCCAAAGTACTATGACCTGTTGTTCGGGTCGGATGTTGCTGCGGAATTCAGGTTTCTGAAAGCCTGCTTTGCAAAGCACGCCGGCTGCGAGGTGAAGCGAATTTTTGAACCGGCCTGCGGGACTGGTCGCCTGCTGATCAAGCTGGGCCGCGCGGGTTATGACGTGTCGGGCAACGATCTCAACCCGAAGGCCGTCGACTTCTGCAACGAGCGACTCAGACGGTATGAGTTGCCGGAGACGGTGGTGGTCGGCGATATGTCAGACTTTCGAGTGAAGAAGAAGTTTGACGCTGCTTTCAACATGATTAACACGTTTCGGCATCTGCCGACGGAAGCTCAGGCCAGGGGGCACCTTGAATGTATGGCCCGAGCGATGAACAAGGGTGGCATTTATATGCTGGGAATTCACCTTGAGCCGACGGAATGTCCGCCAATGCAGGAAGAAGGATGGTCAGCACGGCGTGGAAATCTGGTGGTGAATTCATACATGTGGTCGAAGAAGATCGATCGAAAGAATCGCATGGAGCATCTTGGTCTGCATGTCGATGTGTTTACGCCGACGCAGCGGATTCGCATCGTCGATCATATGGAGTATCGAACATACAGATACCGTCAGTTTTTGTCGCTGTTGAAAACGGTTCCACAGCTGGAAATCGCGGAGACCTATGACTTCTCTTACAACATCCGCCAGCCGCAGATCGTCACCGGCAAAACAGAAGATGTGGTGTTTGTGCTGAAACGCAGGTCGTCCTGAGCTTGAAGTCTTCGACGCGTTTTTCTCCGTCATCTGCAGAGCCGCTGAACAAACAGTCCGACCTTTTTTTCGGTCGGACTGTTTGATGGCCGCAGAGGACGTTGATTGATGGATCAGGAGGCTCGATGCTTTCCATGATGCGCGGGCTGGACCTGAAGAACCGGCTGTGCGCGTTCACCGCTGCAGATGACGACCAGCAGATTGCTGATCAGCTGCTCGCGCTGTTCATCGCTCATGTGCAGTTCCGCGTTGCCAAGGCGATGTACAGCATCTTTGACGATTTCGACAGCGCCTTCGACAATGGTCTTTCTCGCGTCGATCAGGGCCATCGCCTGCTGGCGCATGAGCATGGCCTGAGCAATTTCAGGGGCGTATGTCAGATCATTCAGACGCACATTGAGCACGCAAATCCCGGCCGCATTCACAGCCTCCTGCAACTCGCGGATGAAAGCGTTGGTGACGACTTCATTTTCAAGCTTCAGGCACGGCTCACTGTGATCGGCTGACTCATACGGGAACTGCGAACTGACTCGCTTGATCACCGCGCTGGCCTGATCTTCGATGAACTTTCGGTAATTCTCGACTTCCAGTGCAGCCTTGTACGAATCGTCCACTCGATACACGACAATCGCGCTGATCTGGATCGGGTTGCCATTGCGCTCCAGGACGGTTGTCACGGCGATGTCGTGCGTCATGTCACGGGTGGGAATTCGATGCAGTGCCCGACCGACGGGATGGATCCAGCAGATGCCCTGTTTTCTCAGCGTTGTCACGTACTTGCCAAATCGCAGCACAACAATCTCTTCTCGAGGATTCACGATGATGAATCCGAAGAGCAGGACAAATCCAAAAGTCATGATGGTCACGAGGATCACAAGCACCATTTCCAGCATACCCTGGTTCTGGCGCATCTCGTTTTGTTCGACAGATTTCATAATCGGTCTCTCCTGTGTGTTTCGATTGATGTCAGTGACCTTTCTCCGAACAGAACGCAGGGATCTGCCGTCCGGATCATAAAAAATCTGATTCCATGAAAACTGGCTGATCGTCAGGGTTCCGGTTTCGTGGAATGTTTCAGAGCAGGTTATCATGATTCGGTACGGTTAATGGCTGCGAAGGCAGCTTCGCATTTGCCTCGGGCGGTCTTGTTCTGGAAGAGACTGATTTGATGTCCACAAAGTCCACCACGGATTCCAGCCTGTCGTTTGCCTCGTCCATGGCGATCCTCTGGACCCGGCTGGCACTGTCTTTCTGGGTTGGCGGCGCGATCCTGTTTGTGATCACGAGCGTGGCCGAGCAGATCAATCCGGCGTTTGATTCGCCGATTCGTGACCAGCTGGCGACGATTCGATTTCCGCACTATTATCGATTCGGAGGCATCTGTCTCGGTGTGGCGCTGGCCGGTTCACTGTTTGCAGTCCTGCGAATCAGCACCACGCTGCGTCGTCGCATGGTGCTGGTGTTTCTGCTGACACTGGTCTCGACGGGCATCATGGTGTTTGACTACTGGAATGTGTATGTGCCGCTGCAGCAGTTGATTACGCCACCCGGTAAAGAGAGAACTCAGGAGTTCCTCGCGCTGCATCATCAATCACGGATAGTGAATCAGATTCATCTCGGCGTGGCGCTGGTTGCAGGACTGATTGCCTCATGGCCGATCTCCGTCCGTCGAGACGGGTAGACCACATCGCCCGCGCGGATGCTCGGCAGGCAGCCTACTCCGGAAGTTTCGTGTCGATGTCCTGATCTGAGGACGCCGCGTCTCGCGGCGATTCAATCATCCCGGAATGCCTCTCTTTTTCCTGAGCTGCGATCGTGCGGGCGACGACATGATTGGCAAGAGCTTCTCCGAGACTTGTTGTCAGAAGTAATCCACCTGCATCGGCTTCAAGGGCAAAATAGGCTTCCTGAGAGCCGCCGTAGTCGAACACTTTCTGCATGATCGGAGACGGTTTCGTACCTGCGAGGCTGGAACCAAAAAACATTGCTGGCGACGGCGGAAAACTCCAGGAGTTCTCATCCAGCCAGTACGGCAGTTGCGCGATGTGCGCCGGATCGTCCTGAGGGTAAGACAGCCATTTCCGCATGTCGATTCGTCCACTCACCAGAGGTGTGAAGATGGCGCCGCCGTTTTCTGAACATCGTATGGTCGATTGCCTGAGAATGTCGAACGCGGATTCGGTTCCCGCAGCGATCCAAAGGCAGGAGTTTTCATGTGTCAGATAAACGTGCGTGATGTTCATGCCGGTTTCTGAACGCACCTGTTCCGATTCGGCTTCCGAAAGCTGAAACACGAGGGTCTGGATATCGTCACGCTCCTGAAGTTCCAGATTCGGTCGATTGTCTCCAGCAATGCCCTGAAGCTTTGCAGCGGCAAACACATTCTGGAGCAGTTCCGGGGTATCGCTCAGATGGATCCCGCCGTACAGGACTCCTGCTGATCCTTCTGTCCAGCCCGCTTTCACAAACGCCTCAACAGTCCTGTGTTCTGACAATCCGTTCAAAACTCCGGCAAGAGCCTGCGCTGCAGAAAGGAATGCGGGTTCGGATGGATGCTCATTCCGTGCGGTTTCAACAATCCAGGTTGCGGTATTCTGCAGAGCGGGTACGGCTTCTTCTGGCAGGCGAATGCAGAAGTGCAAGGTTGCTGCCGCCTCATCTGACAGAATCGGGGCGAAGCGACTGGCTCCATGAGAACGGGTCAACTGACCGCTCAATTCGCTGTTGTTACGAGCAAGGATACGCAATTGCCCGCGGAGAGAATCGTCTTCGGCCGATGCGAATGTTCCAGAGCCTTCGGCACTGTTCAGATCAAACAGGGCTGAGTGAATGAGAGCAAGTCCGGCATCGCCGGCAGATCGTCTCATGTTGTACGACGCATCTGACTCCTGGTCCTGTTGCTGCAGCTGAGATCCGGCGGCCGAGCTGAGCATGGTCCAGCCGAGCTGTCGAATTCCTGGAGGAATGCGATCCATGTGGGCCTTGAATCCATAGGCGGCTTCTTCTCCCATGGCGGAACGCAGTTCGTTGGTCGCCGGAAGCTCCATGGTCAAGAGATCTTCAAAGGCAGCTTCATAAAGTATGGTGTCCTGATATCGAAAGAAGCTGGTCAGGAACCGGATACTGACCACCATTTTCCTGCCATCTTTTTCGGAGATTTTCTGCATGAATTGATAACCGGGGTCTCCCGGATTGGTCTGAGTCGTGTACTGAGACTCATCGGCCCCCCTGGGCAGTTCATACGAACTCTGAGATCTCGATTGGACTCGGTAGCATCCATTGCTGAGGTCTTCAACGGTTGCCTCGTCGCCCAGCAGTTTCCACTGGTTTTTTCTGCCGTCGATCAGTCGCCGAGCATCGGCTTCATCTTTGACCTGCTGGAAGCTGACGGATTCAAACGAGGGAATCACTCCCGAAACCATGTACAGTGCTGTGCCATACATGGGGGCCATCACCTGAGAGTCGATATTTGCGAGTCTCTCAGATGCGAATTGCTGATCCATGTCCTGCACGATGGAATTGCCTAGGTGGAGCTGCTCTGTGAGTCTCCTGAAGTACTCCATGGTCCGCTGCGGTGTCATATCTCTGGCATAGAAAACAGCGATCGGTTTGGAGGCAATTTTTCCATCCAGCATCATGGACGTCGGCTGTTCAGGCGACTGCTCAACCGCTGCCACCTTTGCTTCCTGAGAATGGCTGATGGATTGTCGAGATACGGTCAGGGAGGCGGTCAAGAGGAGTGTCAGGCACCAGTTGAAACGTCGAGTGCGATGTAGGGTGTCACTTGTCATCGGGGAGCACCTGAAGGGCATGGATTCGGGAAGTCGTGAAGGCGGTCAACTGAGACTCCTGCAGACCCAGGAAAAACAAGCAACGTCCTGAGGGATCCGTGGGGACGTGGAGAATGGTGATTCTCACTTGTTTTGTTTGTCAAACCTGAGCACAACTTCTCGATTGTCATATTTTTGCTGATTTAACAGCCAGCAGCCTGCACGACCTTTGTCTCTGTCTCTTGTGTGGAAACAGGCCATTTTGTCTTTCTGAGCAGAGCATTGGCCTGTTCTGGACTGATCCTGATGACGAAGTTTTGACAGGACCCCGCTGGAGTTTAACAAAACGGCTGGCTAAAGTGACGGGAGGAGTTCCATGGGGAGTCTTCTCCCGCCGACCTGGAACAGAAACTCGCCAACACGGTATGCCCGCCATGCAAATGCTCTCCTCTGTGAAAGCAGACAACGTTGACCTGACTCAGCCGAAACCGGCTGAGCATGCCACCCTGAAGTTTGATCGGCCCGACGAGTTTCAAAACGCGTTGAAGAACAGGATCGATCAGTATTTTCAGTCGACCGGAAAGCGTCCGCGTGACTGCTGGCAGATGTATGTCAAGTCGGCCGTGATCTTTGCATGGTTTGTGGGTTCCTACGCGATGCTGGTGTTCGGGCCGATGACGCCGTGGTTGCTGGTCCCGGTCTGCGCATCGCTTGGGCTGGCGATGTCGGCCATCGGTTTCAGCATTCAGCACGATGGCAGTCACCGAGGCTACTCGGCGAACTCCATCGTGAACAAGCTGGCCGCCATGAGCCTCGACATCCTCGGCGGCAGTTCGTACTACTGGGCTCGCAAACACAACACGATTCATCACACTTACGCGAATATCACGGGCCATGATGACGACATTGAGCTCGGGATGCTGGGACGACTTTCGCCGCATCAGCCACGCCTGAAGATCCATCGAATTCAGCATTTGTACCTCTGGTTTCTTTACGGATTCATCGCCATCAAGTGGCAGTTTTACGATGACTTCCGCGACTATTTTCGAGGTCGTATCGGAACGCACCCCGTTGCGCGCCCGAGGGGAATGGATCTGGCGGTCTTTCTGGGCGGCAAGCTGGTCTTTCTGCTGTTCGCGTTTGTGATTCCGATGATGTTCCACCCCGTGTGGCACGTGCTGGTCGCGTACTTCGGTGTCTCGTTCTTTCAGGGGGTCGCACTCAGTGTGATTTTTCAGATCGCTCACTGTGTCGAAGGTGTTGCGTTTCCGATGCCAGAAGACGGGCGCATTCACAATTCCTTTGCAGCGCACCAGATTGAGACGACTGTCAACTTTGCTCCTCGGAATCGGTTGCTGTCATGGTTCGTCGGTGGTCTGAACTATCAGATTGAACATCATCTGTTCCCTCAGATCTGTCATATTCATTATCCAGCACTGTCGCCGCTTGTGGCTCAGACGTGCAAGGAATACGGAGTCCGCTACACCGTGTTCGACACCTTTCGATCCGGGGTTGCCTCTCACTATCGCTGGCTTCGCAGAATGGGCCGCGCAGACGCGTGATGGAACAGTTTCATGAAGATTGAGCACCTCGCCTTCAACGTACCGGACCCGCTGAACATGGCTCGATGGTATGTGGAGCATCTCGGCTTCACGGTCCGGCGAAAAGTGATGGAGGCCCCGTACGCCCATTTCCTGTCCGATGACAGCGGTACGGTGATGCTGGAGATTTACGGGAACAAGGATGCCCCATCACTCGATTTCACTCAGGTCCAGCCCCCTTCCCTTCATCTGGCATTTCTTTCAGCTGATCTGTCGGATGATGTCAGCCGGCTGGTGGCAGCTGGCGCGACGGTCGTGGCGGATGTTCATACGCTGCCGACAGGCGATACATTCGCGATGCTGCGGGACCCCTGGGGGATTCCGC
This sequence comes from Planctomycetota bacterium, assembly GCA_046341255.1. GTDB lineage: Bacteria > Planctomycetota > Planctomycetia > Planctomycetales > Planctomycetaceae > SXXK01. The sequence continues at coordinate 8,365 of JBKDRW010000055.1, read as the reverse complement.
TGCAACTGGTGAAGAGACTGTCGCCAATGATCTGAGTCGATGCAGCGAGTCCTGCATCGAAAAAAATTCCCGGACCAACGGGAGGATAGCGAAGGGCGATCGCCCCGAAGAATTCATTTCGCAGAACGCATGCTCGTCCAGGCGACCTTCAGATCACAGCGAATCTTCGCAACGTGAGTGGGCTGTTTGGGAATCGGGACATACCAACGACGATCAGTCGTACGCCTCCTTCCGGTGTTATTCGACGAGCACCCCGGGAATCCGAGTTCAAAGATCCTGCGCGAGAGATGATCGGGAGCCTCTCGTTCTGCTGCCGATCAGCATCATTCATGCAGCGCCAGTTGTTCGGATCGGAAGACCGGACCTTCGACACAGGTCCGTTTGTAGTCCCATGTGCCATCCGGCTCGACCACCTTCGTCACACAACTGAAGCACGCACCAAAACCGCAGGCCATCGGTGTTTCGAGGGACAGCCAGCACGGCGTGTTCACGCGGCGACAAATGTCGGCCACGGCTTTCATCATGGGCTCCGGACCGCAGCAGTAGACATGAACGCCGATTGTGCTCTGTTGTAATCGCTGACCGAGCAGTTCCGTGACGTAACCGCGATGACCAGTGCTGCCATCATCCGTGGCGACCTGCAGGTTGAGGCTCGGCAGTGTGAATTCTTCGATGCCAGCCAGATAGTCTTTCGACCGGACTCCGTAGAACAGTGAAACGGTGTCTGGCTTGCGTTCGAGCTTTCTTGCCGGACGTCCGTAAGTTGCGAGTCCAAGTGCTTCCTTCGCCACGCCGAGGAATGGTGTCTGACCGATTCCGCCGGCCACGCAGATCAAGTGCTGGCAATCCGGAACTGCGAAGCCATTGCCCAGTGGTCCCCAGATGCTGACTTCTTCGCCTTCGACCCACTGCGACATCAGCGATGTCATCTTGCCGATTCGCACGAAACCGAACTCAACTCCGGTGGCCCGTCCGCAAGAGTCGCGGCACACGTCGAACATCGCGAATGGGCGACCCAGCAGCGGGTCACTGCCGGATGCCGGTCGAATCATAAAAAACTGCCCGGGGATAATCGTCTCGCCAAGCTCCGGAGCATCCACCGTGACGGCCCATGTCTCCTTCGCCAGCTTTCGAACAGCGCGGACCTTCGCGATATGCTGCCGGGCATGCAGGACCATTCCGGGAGGACAAGTGATGGAAGACGGCGTCATGAGCGGGTCTCGTGTGTGATCGAAATCGATCGAATCATCGTGACTGTTCGTGGCAATCGTTGACTCGGGCCATCAAAAACGCGTGCCGTTGCCAACTTCGACCGATCATATCGTATCTGCATGACGATCGCACGCCGATGCCTGATCCCCAACGCGGCCATCAGTTGCGTTTTCAGGGAGTTCTTTCGACCATGACACGATGGATCTGCCAAAATTCCCACCTGTCGAAAGATTCCTTGCGATGCCCATGAAGACCATTCCTGCGATCGCCGCATCTTTGCTCCTGACCGTTTTGCTTCCGGCATCGGTCGCTGACGAAAAGCCCGCAGCACCGACGCCTCCGCCCGGCATGGTGCTGGCGTATCAGCATAATTTCGAAGACCAGAAAACGGACCGTTATGAACGAACCGATCCCACCGCATGGACTCTGCAGGAACAGGACGGCAACCATGTCATATCGTTGACAAAACGAGACAGCAACTTCAAGCCGCAGTTTCGATCACCATTCGGTCGAAGCCTGATCCGAGACTTCACTGCATCCACGTTCGTGATGGACATCCGACTGCAGTCGACCATCAAGGACTACAACCATCGAGACTTGTGCCTGTTCTTCGGCTATCAGGACGACGCTCATCTGTACTACGTCCACTTCGGCAGGAAGACGGATGATCATGCCAACCAGGTTTTTATCGTCAACAACGAAGCGAGAAAGAAGATCTCAACAAAGACAACCTCGGGAACTCCCTGGACCGACGGATGGCATCACGCGCGCATCGAACGCAACGCCGAGTCGGGCGACATCCGAGTGTTCTTTGACGACATGACGACGCCAGTGATGACGGCGACCGATAAGAACTTTACAAGCGGCCGGCTTGGTTTTGGTTCATTCGACGATATTGGCAACTTTGACGACATCCGAATTTACGTCCCGGAAACGAAGTCCAGCGCGAGCCTGAGGAAGATCGATCTGAACTCCGATGAATCCAGGCAGGTCACACTCGATCGCGACCCAAAGCAGTATCTTGGGCATCCTACAACGTTGCTGCTCGAAGATGGCAAGACGATTCTGTGTGTATATCCCGAAGGACACGGCAAGGGCCCTGTCATTTATCGCCGCTCGGTCGACGGAGGACTCACCTGGAGCGACCGCCTGCCAACGCCCGAATCATGGAAGACATCCAAAGAAACGCCAACTCTGTTTCGTACTGCCGATGCCAGCGGAAAGAAGCGTGTGCTGATGTTTTCGGGCTTGTATCCAATTCGCAGGGCCGTCAGTGAGGACGACGGAGCTTCGTGGTCTGAGTTGAAAGCCATCGGAGACTTCGGCGGCATCGTGGCGATGTCGTCCGTGGAAGCCGTCGACAAGAAGCCCGGACATTATCTGGCATTGTTTCACGACGATGGGCGCTTCATTCGTGACGGTGCAAAGCCAACGAAGCCCATGACCATGACGTTGTTCCAGTCGCGTTCAACGGATGGCGGACTCGCCTGGAGTCAGCCGGAAGTGATTCATGCGTCGACGGAGTATCACTTGTGCGAACCGGGTCTGGTGAGATCTCCCGACGGCCGGCAACTCGCCGTTCTGCTGCGAGAGAACAGTCGGCGTCATAACTCTCAGATTATTTTTTCCGACGATGAGGGCAAGACCTGGTCCAAGCCTCGCGACCTTCCCGACAGCCTGAACGGCGATCGTCACACGGCCAAGTACTCGGACGATGGCCGACTGTTGATTTCTTTCCGTCGCTACAGTCCAAAAGGCAAGTCCTGCGAGTTCGAAGGCGACTGGGTTGCCTGGGTCGGACGCTATGAAGATCTTGTCAACAACTCGGAAGGTCAGTACCTCGTCCGTCTGAAAGACAACCAGCACAAATGGGACTGTGCCTATCCCGGTGTTGAACATCTGTCCGACGATACCATGGTGCTCACCACCTACGGCCACTGGCAGCAAGGCCAACCTCCATGGATCATCAGCGTACGATTGAAAGTGACTGAGCTCGACAACCTCGCACCGCAGTAGACGTCAGAAATCGTTATTGTCGCGGGCTGCCTTGAATCTTGACATAAACAACCTTGGAATCGCCTTCGTCATAGAAGTCTGGCAATTCGGCGGCTTTGGTGTAGTGGCAGCGGTCGTAGAATTGGCGAGTCGGCAGGTACTCGTCGCGGCCGGAGGTTTCGACGTAGATGCGGCGGCCGCCGTGTTGTTGGATCAGATCTTCCGTCAGAGTCATCAGCCACTTGCCGATGCCATGCTTCTGGTGGCTTTTCTGCACGGCGATCCAGTAGATGTCGTAGCTGCTGGCAGTACAGGCGATCGGGCCGTAGCAGGAATACGCGATCGTGCGGCCATCGACTTCAACAAAGGCGAAGTGGTAACCTGATGCATCGCCTTTGTGAAGCCGTTCCTCAACCAGTTCCACGGCTACGTCGACTTCATGGTCGTGAAAGAACCTCGTGGATGTCACGATGTCTCGGACTGCAGCAGGATCGCTCGCAACGGTCTCGTAGCGCAGTGTGACCCTCAGATCGCCAATCGAAGCGCTCACGGGCGGCGAGGTCATGGCTGTTCCTGAATGCAATAAAGCCTCGACCAGCTTCGCAGCAGCAACTGATTTCCGACTGCGACAGGGGAAGCGTCGAAGGTTTCAGAGATCACGTTTTTGGCGAGGATCTTCGGTTGATGATCATCGCTGACAACAACCGTCGTTCCTTCGCGACCGACGAAGTAGACTCGGCCGTTGGCAACTAATGGAGATGCGTAGGTGTTGCCGATTCCCAGTCGCAGTTTTTCACCGATCGTCTTACCGGTCTCGGCGTTCAGGATCGTCAGAATATCGGCGTTGCCGCCCGTGAAGTACAAACGGTTGTGACTCAACGCCGGAGATGGAACGTACGGAGTTCCCTCGGCATGCTTCCATGTGAGCGATGTGGCATTTGTGACGTCACCTGTTGACTCCAAAGGAACGGCCATCGCCGCTGCGCCGCGATAACCGCTCATGCAGATGACGGAGTTTCCAAACCGAACGGGCGATGGAATGGCATTGATCGTCTGGCCGCCGCATTCCCACAGAACGTTGCCCGTGGCCACATCGTAAGCCTTCGCTTTGCCAGAGCCGTTGACGATGGCGACTGTTTTGCCACCGACGCTGGTGATGAACGGAGTGTTCCAGCTGGTCGCTTCACCCGGTCGTTCTCGTCGCCAGAGCTCATCACCGGTGGCTGCATCGAGGGCGACGATGAAGGAGTTCTCTTCCTGATCCCAGTTCAAAATCAGTCGATTGTCGCCCAAAGCCGGCGTGACGGCTTCGCCCCAGCCGAAGCGAGTTCGCATGTCGCCGAGATCTTTCTGCCAGAGCAGCTCTCCACTGAGTGAGTACACAAACAGGCCGCGAGATCCAAAGGATGCATAGACTCGCTGGCCGTCTGTGACGGGCGAACCGGCGGCGTATGTATGAGTCGGATGGCAGCCTTCATGCGGCACCTGCTCCGCGGCAACGTGTTCCCACAGAACTTCGCCCGTCGACCGATCAAGACTTGTCACGATGAATCGATAGACGAACTGTGGCGGCTCAGTCTTCGCGTCGGAATGCTTCGCGTTGGGACGTTCCGCTTTGCGATCGGTTTGCTCGGCGGACAGGACAAAGATCTGGTTGTCCCAGACCGCCGGAGTCGCGGATCCCGTTCCCTTCAGATCCGCAACCCACGCGACGTTCTTCGTTGAATCCCATTCGAGCGGCGGTGTAGCCGTCTCGGCTGCGACACCGTTCGCGGTCGGGCCTCGCCACTGGGGCCAGCGATATGGCGAATCATCGGCCATCGCGTGGACGGTGGAGAGAACAACGATAGCGATGGCGAAAAGCTTGATCATCCGGTTCATACCCTGATCCGACAAAGAGATCCCCTCGGCGGAGCGACGGGTGTACGGTAGACCCGTCGCTCCGCCGACCGGAATTGGCCTACTTCGCGCCGGGAGGGCAGTATTCGCGGACCCAGGCGAAGATCTCGTTGTGCCAATAGCGACTGTTCGCAGGCTTCGTCACCCAGTGGCCTTCATCCGGAAAGTTGATGTACTTGCTGGGAATGCCCTGACGCTGCAACGCTGTGAACAACTGATTGCCTTCGCTCACGGGAACTCGGAAGTCCAGATCGTTGTGAATGATCAGCATCGGAGTCTTAAAGCTTGCCGCCAGACGATGAGGCGAATGCTTTTCGTAGGACTCGCGATTGGGACCCCACGGAGGTCCGCCGTGTTCGTACTCGTCGAACCAGAGTTCTTCGGTGGTTGTGTACATACTGTCAAAGTTATAAACCCCGCAATGAGTCACCAGCGTTTTGAACTTCGTCGTATTGCCCTGGAACCAGTTCATCATGTAACCACCAAACGACGCGCCGGCGGAGAACATGCGGTCGGTGTCGATGTAGGGCTGCTCTTCGAGAAACTTTAGGCCAGCCATCAGATCGACATAACATCGGCCACCCCAGTCACCGCTGATCTGATCGGTGTACTTCTGACCGAAGCCCGTGCTGCCTCGTGGATTCGGCGCGGCGACGACGTAGCCCTGAGCCGCCCAGATCTGCGGATTCCAGCGGAAGCTCCAGTTGTCCGCCCAGGCACCCTGAGGTCCGCCGTGGACGAGAAACGCCAGTGGCCATTTCTTCGTCTTGTCGAAACCCGGAGGAGTCAGAATCCACATCTGCATCGGATCGCCATCAGCCCCGGTGACGGTGACGCTGGATGGTTCCGGCAACAGCAGAGTCTTCAGCAGTTCATCGTTCGCGTGAGAGACATTCGTCCCTGGCACCCTGGTCTTCAAAATCGAATCGCCGATCTGCGCAACGAAGACTTCTGCCGGATGAGTCATGCGGCTGTTGTTCAAAGCCAGCGTCGTCCCATCCGCGCTGATGCTGAGATTCATCGAATAGCCAACGCATTGGGCTCGTGATGCCGTATTGGGCTGCTTCAGCGAGATGCCATAGACCGGCTTGGCTCCCTGCTGTTCAGCCGTGGTGATGATCATGTCGTTGCCAGCCCAGACGATTTCATCAAACGACAAATCCACGTCTGGAGTCAGTGACTTCGCCGCGCTTTTCAGCGTTCCGTCCGGATTGCACTCGGCCAGCATGATCTCCCAGCGATCGGCCTCATAGCCTGCCTTTCGCTGACTGCGGTAGGCCAGCATCGAGCCGTTTGGAGAAAACACCGGCAGACCATCCGCTGCCGGGTTTCCGGATGTGATCGTTTCCCATTCCGTTGTGCCGCCCTTGATGGAAACTCGGCACAGGTCAAAGTTGGTGCTCCATGCTTCGTCTTTGGCTGGCACGGCTGTGAAGATCAACGAACTGCTGTCAGGCGAGAACGAAAAGTCCTGCGGAGCAGAAAATGTCGTCGACGTCGGATAGGCATCACGATCACCGGGCGTGACATCTCGGGGATCACCAGCGACCAGATCACCGGCTTCGCTCAGCGAAAGGTCGATGACAAACAGATGCTGTCGTTTGTCTTCAACGTAGCTGTCCCAGTGACGATAAAAAAGACGCTTGAAGACTCGGGCTTTGACCGGTGACGCCTCGATGGCGTCGGTCTTCTGCTTGTTCAGCGTGTCGCTTTCTGCAAACGGTTTCGTGGAGAACTCGGGATAGACCGTCGAAACGAATGCGATATGCTGACCGTCAGGAGACCACATGGCCGCGGAGGCTCCCGTGCTGATGCTTGTCAGCTGCCTCGCTTCACCACCCGCCGCGCTGATGACCCAGAGCTGACTGCTGCCGGATCGAGTTGATTCAAACAACAGCCATCGACCATCGGGCGACCACTTTGGACTGTTGTCTTTGGCTGATGGATTGGTCAGCTGACGAGCTGGAAAAGATCCATCTGCCGGAGCGAGCCAGATGCGCGAGACCGATTTGTTGTTCTTCGAATCCGTTATCTCTGAGGCTGCCCACGCGACCCATTGGCCGTCCGGACTGATGCTGGGTGCGCCGAGTCGCTTGAAGCTGAACAGATCGTCAACAGCCATGGGGCGCTGAGTCATATTGGTTGATTCCGATGTTCCTGCCTGCGCAAACGCAGAGATGTGGTGAGCGGCTGCAAAGAAGGCCAGCAGGGTGCCCTTCAGAAAAGTCTTCATCGCAGTTTCCCGTTTATTGCACCGGCAATCTGGTCGCCGAGCGCTTGGTTGGAGAGACGAAACAGTCAACGAGATTCTCCGAATGCACACCCTTTTGTCCAGCCTGACGCAGCGGGGACAGCCACGACCCGATCGTTGCAGGTCAGCATACGAGTGCTGAGTGAGGTGTGTTTCATTCGCCTGTCAGTGGGTGTCAGCGGAGGAAACCGACCGAACGTGTTCGATGGGCATTGGTCCATAAAGGTGAGGGAAGTGTTCGCCGTTTCGAGAGACTTCCCATCTGAGATTCGCGCCAAGAGAACCCGCAGCGACTTCAAGAACGATCAGATCAGACTGGCCTTGAAAATGCTTTCGGAGCGTTCCGTCCAGTTGGCTCTTCGTGGAAAAGTGAATGAACCCGTCTCGCAGATCGTCCGGGGAACCTTCCCAATCATCCTGGAGACAAATCTTCTCCCACACCACTTGTGGCACAATTTTGTAGATGAAGTCAGCCGGAACTGCAGCGGGGCCGCTGGATCCGTCTGATCCCGGGCCGAAACCTGATGAGGGCGGAATAGGCATCATCTGCGGAAATTGCCTCAGATTAGGGGAAAAGCCGAATGTCACAGCAGCGAAGAGTCCCGTCTTCAGACTTTCCTGAAGACTCAGCCGGGGGATTCCGATCGTATTAGGCCGTCAAACTGTTGACGAGAGGCCGGAAAGTACCATAATCCGCGGCTCGAAACGTTGCAGAGGCGATCGAAATAGTCCGACATTTTGTCCTGCTATTTGTGTTGGCCTTCTCGAAACCGCATATTTTGGGGAAGATTTCCCCAGAGGGCGTTTCGATCTGCGAGTTTCGCTACAATTTGATCATGTTCCAGTTTGGAACATTACCTTGCGGGTGTAGCTCAGTTGGTAGAGCATCACGTTGCCAACGTGATTGTCGAGGGTTCGAGTCCCTTCACCCGCTCTTTTTTATTGCCTCCCGGCTGGTATCGAGGCCGGTGGAGGCGGCCCTTCAACAGTTGTGGGAAACGAGAGAAT
>JBKDRW010000054.1:0-17277 GCA_046341255.1 Planctomycetota bacterium | reverse complement strand
CGACAAGACAGATCGGCTGCGGAAAGGTCACAAGGCCATTTTGGCTGCTCTGCGGGACCGTACAGGCTCGAAACGCAGGAAAGACTCGACAGGATCAAACATGTTATGACACAGTCAGCCCAAACTCGAACAATCCGCATCACGCCTTGGGCAACGGCTCTGACGATTGCCGGTTCGGATCCAAGTGGAGGGGCCGGGCTGCAGGCAGACCTGAAGACCTTCCAGCAGGCCGGCGTTTTCGGCATGTCGGCCATCACGCTGATTACGGTGCAGAACACATACGGTGTAACTCAGGTGGAAACGCTCGATCCGGGTTTAATTCGAGCTCAGATTCAGGCTGTACTTTCAGACATTCCGCCTCGTGCGATTAAGGTCGGGGCGTTGGGCGCGGTCGAAATCGTTCACGCTGTGGCGGAAGAACTGGAGGCCGTCGATTGTCCGATCATTATTGACCCGGTGCTGGTCAGCAAACATGGCCATTCGCTGGCAGATGATGATGTGGTCGATGCCTATCGCAATGTCCTGTTGCCTCTGGCAACATTCGTCACGCCCAATCGGTTTGAAACGGAACGGCTGACGGGTATGACGCTCCTGTCGGCAGATGCCGTCTGCGAAGCCATCGCGTCGCTGAAATCGTTTGGTGTTCAATATCCAGTCATTAAACGAGGCCGGGTTGACGATAAGGCTCAGCATTGGGTCGGACTGGCGGAGGTGAATCACTGTTTTGAGGTGGAATGGCTGGACAAGACCGGCGTTCACGGGGCTGGCTGCATTTTATCCGCAGCCATCACGGCGGCTCTCGCAATGGGTCTTCGGGATGTCAACGATGTCGTCAATTATGCCATCGAACAGACATACTATTCCATCTGGATTGACACTCGCCTTGGCCACGGAATTCATCCTGCGGACGTCCGTGCCATGCAGCAGCCAGGGGCCGAAGGCTGATTTCTGTCATCGAGCCGGAAAGAAACAGCATCACGGTCGCCGGGAGACGATTGCCACGTCTTCTTCATCACTGCGTTTGTGATGGGCGAGCCATGGAGATTCGACCGGGACGGCAATGCTTATGGGCCGATCAGGTATAAGTGACTGTCTGTTCGAAGCAGAATGCGGCCATCCACGAAGACCGGAGTTGCCACGGTGTGCTCGTCGGTGATGACGTTTTTCGCGATGAGTTTGAACTCAGGCCCCATGGCATCCAGAACGAAGACAGTTCCATCCTGACGTGTGACATACAGCCTGCCATCGGCGACGATCGGTGATGCGCGAAAGGTGTTACGATTTTTTTCCAGTTGTCCCGTCCAGATGGTTTTTCCGGTTGCCAGTTCGAGGCAGTCGATTGTCCCTCGAGATTCGCCTGTATCGCGGCAGATGAAGATGCGTCCGCTGGCAATCGCGGGAGTCGGAACGTCCGCCGAAGTTCCGGTATTTGCCCATAAAATATGAGTCGACGTCACATCGCCTTCGCCTCCCATTCGAACTGCGGTCAGTGACTCGCCTCGTGCGTAGGGAGCGACAACAATGCCGTCGGCAATCGCGGCCGATGCAATCGATCGAAAATATTTGTGGTTTGTCGGATTCAGGCCACCCAGCCGCCAGACTTCAGCACCGCTGGTGCCATCATGAGCCGTGACGTGATCTGCTCCCAGAACAACAATCAATTCTCGTGTTGGTTCCTGAACGACCACGGGAGTTGCGTAACTCTGTGCCGCCTCCTCCGGTGCGCCAAGATTACGATCATGCTTCCAGACGATTTCTCCAGTGGCCTTCGAAAACGCCGCCAGATAGGAAGGTCCTGAATGCATACAGGCGATGACCACCGCATCTTTTGTCAGCACGGGAGACGTGCCCAGATCCCACCACAGCGTGTCTGCGCCAAACTTTTGTTGCAGGTTCAGGTGCCATTTCTGCTCGCCGGTGACCGTGAAACAGCCAAAATCTCCGCTTTTGAAGTAGGCGAAGATCAGTTCTCCATCCGTTGCAATGGACGGATTTGCGCCCGTTCCATCTTTGCCAGGCTTGCCGTCAACAGATGTGCCGAGAGGTTTGTTCCATTGTTCCTGTCCATCCATTCCGACGCAGTGAACGAAGTTCTGTCCATCACTTGTCGTCGTAAAATAAATGCGATTGCCGACGACGGCCGGAGTCGATGCTCCTCGGCCCTGAATGGCATACTTCCACACAATCCCTTTGTTCGCTGACCACTCAACTGGATAACCAGATCCGGTCGCCTGACCGTTTCCCAGAGGGCCTCGCCATGCAGGCCATTCGCCTGCGGTAGCCAACAGGCCCGGGAGAAGAGAGACTGCAATGATGGAACCAGTGATGCGAAGCAGGGCAGAAAGCTTCATGGTCAACAGAATCCGGATGAGATCAGGAGCAGTAAAAACGAGATTCACATAATTCCGTTATTGTTAAACGGATGGCTGATCGAACGCCATTCGCTCAAGGAAAATTTCCTCCCGTGATCAGAAATGGCATGCCTCAGACGCGGATTCAGATCCCTCAGACGGCCTCCTAAAGGCTCCTGATTGCCCCGGTGATCTCATCGTCAATCATCGGCTCGCTGAACGCGACGCTGACTTCGTAACCGCCGCCGGGATACGCCTCTTTGGTGGGTATGTACCAGGAACCGCCGTCGCCGTAGGCGGCTGTGGCAACAAATCGCCCCGGATGCAGCTGCTGTGCGCGAAGCTGATATTCAATGAAGCTTTCTGCAGGCAGATGGATCATTGAGACCGTGTTGATGCTCAGGCTGCTGAGGATGACAGGAATTTTTTGCTCGATCCTCTGATGCCAGGCCAGTTCGTACGCCGGTCGATTGCGCCCCACCACCGGATTGCTTTTGTTCTGAATGGCTGCTTTCAGTTCCTGCACACCGGGCTGCGAACGAGGAATGGGCAGGATCGGCGTGGCTCTCCATTCAATTTTCCGGATCGACTCCCGCTGCAGTGCCGACTCAGACGCAACAATGCCGTCGTACACGCGTTGAGTGAGCACGGCACGCATGGGTTTCGAGCCATCATTGTATTTCCCGGCCGCGATGTTTCCCGAACAGCCGGTGAAATACAGATGTGTCGTTCCGGGCTCGTCGTCCTGTCGTCTCTTTCTGGCCAGCCCGGCGAAATCACTGCTGGCTCGACCGTCTCCATAGTAACTCATCGGATGGACGGCATAGTAATGGCAGGCCAGGACCTTCTGATCGCCGTCGAAGAATGCCACGGTCTTGAGAAACGGATCGATCAGACCTTCCGGCAGATCGCGAAGTTTTGCATCTGTGCAGGCGCTGCCTCGCATTCCGATGATCTTTCCGGTTTCATCGACATGGACCCGTCGATTCGATGCGACCTGCTCAACTTTTGCCTGTCCGTAGCCGACATGCGTGATGGTTCTCGGATTTCGAAGAGCGGTCTTCACTGCGTGCCTCGCCTTTTCCAGGCACGCAGTGAAGAAATCCAGTTCGACAATATGAGGCAGATCACCTTCGGCGGCGACAATCCGTTCCGCATCCAGACAGGCAAACGGAGCGTTGTGCTGATGCACGCACTGGACCGCCACTCGCTCAGCACTTGTACCGGCCGCCTCCGCGAGTGCGGCTCTCCACGCGGTGTGCGCTGAATTCAAAATTCCCGTCCAGTCGACAACGCAGACAACAATCGGATCGCCGGCACCGAGAAGGACGTAACCAATTGCCTCGAGCGAGTCGTCCACTGCTTCGATGGGCTTGATCCAGCCGCCGCAGCAGGAATGCCCCATCGGCGGCGTCACATCAAAACGAAACGGTGCAATCCTGAAATGATCGGCCCGAGGCCCGGAAACCGGCTCCGCTGCCGCAACGCAGTCGGCAAGACTCGAAAGACTCAGTCCGGCTGCTGTTGATTGCAGAAAGCCACGACGATGCAATTGCGACATGGGCAACTCCTTGAAGTCCCGGATTCTGATTGTGGGTTTGATGAACGGTGGCTGTGAATCCGCCGGTGCCGCTCTGTCGATAAGTCATGGTACTGGCCTGCTCATACAGCCGCAGGCCAGTTGCTGGAACATTGTCCGTGTGAAGCAATTTCGTGTTCGACGTGCAGCCGAGATTCGCCAACCGTACAAGTCTCTTTGAAGCTCCAGCCGATTCGTTTCTTCCGGGCCAGGAATCGTCAGTCCCTCGTCAGGGCTTTGCAGGAGGCCCATGGTTGATGATTGCGGTCAGCCGAGTCACTTGTTCTGTGAGCACCTGATCGACCAGCGGAGCGATCTTGTCGAGTCCTCCGTCCAGATGTCCTGAGACCTTATACACCGCCGAAATTATCGTGCCGGTTTCCTTCCTTGTCAGTGTGATCGTCATTGTGCCAGTAAGACCTTCTTCCTGCAGTGGACCGAGCACACCGCTCATGCGCAGTTTCTTTTCCGGATCACAATAAATCACTGTCATGTGTCGCACGAATCCTCCGCTCGGCAGCGTCTCATCAAATCCGCCACCGGGCTTCGTGTCGAGCGTCAGATTCTTCGCATCACCGGACCATGTATGGGACGAATTCCACCACGATCCAATCTTCAGAAGATGGTGCCACGCCACATTTGGAGGTGATTGGATCTCCTTCTCAACACGCAGTGAAAAATGATCAGGACCGGAAGACTTCACATCAGCAACACATCGTGTACCGAAATGAGAGAAGACCAGACAACACGTGAGGACAGAGACCATGCTTTTCATGGTGACCCCGAGGAACGGACAACCCGGTTCAAACGCCATCAATGTCGAGTTCGAACCGGGCTGCGGCTTTGATAAACGGTGCAGTTCAGGGCATCAGACAAACGGGGTTTTCCCGGGGATCGCAACTGGAGGAACAGGATTATCATCCCATTCGTATTCTTTCGGGCCGAGGTTTTCTTTCGAATTCCATGCAGCATCCCAGGTCAGTTTCTGACCCGTGTAAGCTGCCATACGGCCGGAAATGGCCAGCATCGTGCTTTTGCACATGTAGTCGCCATTGTTGATCGGATTATTCGAGCGGATGCTGGCAAACAGTTCGTTGTGCTCGATCTGATACATATCGCCGCCTTCGCCCTCGTATTTCCAGATCAGCTTTCCTGACAGATCTCGGATTTCGTGAGCCATTACGTCAATGCGGCCCTTGGTTCCGAAGATGTAATCTTCCACTTCGTTTTCACAATTCTGCCAGTGGCGGCATCGAGCAAACGCTTTGACCCCGTTGGCCCACTGGTAAACAACGTCGAAGTGGTCGTAGATGTTGCCGTACTTTTCATCTGTGCGAACCTGACGACCTCCTGATCCGCTGATTGTTGCTGGCGCTTCATCCTTCATCGCCCACATCATCTTGTCGAGACTATGAATGTGCTGCTCGACGTTGAAGTCTCCGGACAGCCATGTGTAGTAGTACCAGTTGCGAATCTGGTACTCCATCTCACTCTTTACCTCGTCACGCGTTCGGCGAGGATCCCAGACACCGCCCGTCATGTAACTGCACTGCATGGCCACAATATCTCCGATTGCCCCATTGTGGAGTTGCTCAAAGGTGGCACGTTTGCCGTAGTGATATCTCCAGCAGAGCCCGGATACGAGTGCCAGTTTCTTCTCGGCTGCTTTCTTTGAGGACTCCATGACAGAACGCACGCCGGGAGCATCGACTGCAACGGGCTTTTCACAGAAGACGTGCTTACCAGCATCGACGGCAACGCGAAGATGCTCGGGACGAAAATGTGGAGTCGACGCCAGCAGCACGACGTCGCACGCGTCGATCACTTTCCTGTAAGCGTCGAAGCCAGAAAAGCACTGGTCATCCGTTGCCGTCACACGCGCCTTCTGGCCATCCTTATTGAACTGCCGGGACAACTGGCGACGCCCTCGAGCAACCGCGTCTTCAAAAACATCACCAAGCGCGACGAGTTCAGTTGCGGGATCGGCATTCAGAGCCTGCTCGGCTGCTCCAGTCCCGCGACCACCAACGCCAACGAGACCGACCTTCAGCAGATCGCTGCCACCCGCATACGCCCCTGCGCTCAGCGATGCGGGGATCGCGGAAATCGCTGCACCGGCAGCGGTTGTGGCAAGAAAATGACGACGACCAGGATCTTTGGATTTAACTTGTCCGGGCATGGCAACCCCCATACGCAAGCAGGAATTCGGGTGGGACACTTCTGGCAGGTCGAGTCGCGCTCTTGCGACTCGGATCACAGAGGTTGACCTCTCCGGGCGACGAGGTCAAGGGACAGCCCCGACTTCGCGCTCAACAAGACGTGAAAAGCTCGCAGCGGATGTCGGGCCGCATCCTTTGCAACCATGCTGAGCTCATTCATTCCCGCATCGGAGATTTGGTATCTGGATCGGGGCGGGAGATGAAAGATTGCCAGCATCCGAAGATTCAGGCATCTGTCCCTGGATCGCAGAAGAGTCGAAACAGATTCGGAATCATGGCTGCCGACGAATGGCCTGCACAGAGTAGTCGGGGCGTGGAGAATCCGGCAGCATCCAGCAGACGCATTCGACCGAAACAGTATTGCCGGAGAGGCTGCGTCCGTCGAAATGCCTCGACAGAGATTTTTCCAGCATGCACGCTCGCTCTGTCGCATTCTGAATGGCTGCGAGCGACGGTGCGGGTGACCAGAGCGTGATGCGGTACTCCATTGGTGCACCGCTGCGATGTCCCTTGACGGATTCATGAATGGAGCGAATAAGCCATGCCATACGTTCGGATGTTTCGATATCCGTCGATGCCGATGAGGAGAACACATCGATCACTGCATGGGATTCTGTCAGGTCAAGCTGGCTGACATGTCCCAGTCGCTCCACTTCGCGAACGAAATTCTGAAAGCTGCTGCCCAGATCCGCGTCACAAGCATCTCGTCTGCGACTATCATCCGGACGCTCAGCATCTTCCCATGAGAACAACTCGTCTTCCTCTTTCATCCGCTGGCGCTGAAGATCGTCTACTTGCCTTGCATCCTGCCTCAGAGAAGCAAACCTGATGATTTCTGAGGGGTTGCGATCCGTCACCTCCTCGCGACTTTGCCGTGACATACCCAATTCTTTTCGGAACTCATGAGTGATGGCAGCCGCTGAAAAGCCTGTTTGATCCGACGAAGCTGACACGAGCCCGAGCACGGAGGCAAAGATGCAGAGCAGCATGCTGCAAAAAGTCAGAGACGAATTTCGGAAAGGCACGTTGCTGACGATCCATCGCGAGAACGGTGCGGTCTTCATAACCCGGTCTCCGATAATTTGTCGTCGTGCGGAATCACTTCACGGACCTCCAGCCCGATTTCATCTTCAGGGAGATGAACCGCAATTCGAAACGAAACACGATCCGCGGACAGCTGACCGGCTTCCGCAAGAAGTCCGGCGTATTGAATGCAGGTCGGCATGTCCTCAGGGTTCGAGGTCATCAGGCAGAACGATCGGCGACTGTTCCGTGCCGTGCGACCGATCAGCTTCACAAGTTCAGTCGTTTCTGCTGACGTGGTCACCGACGTGGCGGGTCCGGGCCCCGCAGAATCCGGCAATCGCACGGCAGCACTCTGGCCGTGTGATCGCTGGTGGTTCTCTAAACTCAGTTCCGCAATCACTCGAGCCATCGAATTCCTGGTCTGCGGCGATTGCCGGCCGGTGACCGGGCCGAAAGTCAGGGTCAGGTCGATTCGATCGTCAGATGAGGATGCACTGGAGGTGACTGACTGTGTCCTGCCGACGTCCGTGACCGGACTGAACGAGGTGATGGCGAACAGAACAAACAACATAGCCACGAAAAGCCCCGGCAGGAGCTGTCGCGTGGATGCCTGAAATCGGTCTGATGCGATGGACGGAAGATGGCTGCTCATGAGGCTTTAGCCTTGTCTACAACGACCTCCCTCCGCTCTGCCGGAGGAACCCAGGCTCGAAGTCGACTTTCCATTGCGGCCGGGCTGTGCTCCTCCAGCAGGACATGGAAGCCTTCTGCCATCGCATCCCGAAGCGATTCTTCCTCAGCATGCCGGGCTTCCAGTTTCCCGGCGAGCGGCATGCAGATGAGATTCGAGAACAGCGCCCCGTAGAGGGTGGTCAGCAAAGCGAGGGCAAGTCCGGAGCCGATCTGTTTCGGATCCTGAAGATTTCCGAGCATCTGGATGAGACCGATCAGTGTTCCGACCATGCCCCACGCCGGTGCTGCTGCTCCCAGAACTTCGAACAGACGCCGTCCGGCGGTATGCCTCTGCTCCAGTTGCTTCTTTTCTCGGTCAAATGCAGCGGAAAGCTCCCCTGGTTCGCAATCACTCGCAACCAGTTCGAAGCCCAGCTTCATAAACGGATCTGTGGCTTCATCGGCAAGAGTATCCAGCGACCTGAGCCCGCTTCGACGTGCTGTCTGAGCGTATTGGCGAAACTCGTCGATCAGCTCCGACGGCTCTTGCAGCTTTCGAAAGAAGCAGTTGCCGACAATGCTGAGCGAGTTCCGGATCTGTCGAGCCGGAAAATGAATCAGCACCGCGGAGATGGTACCACCGAGCATGATCAGAAGTGATGGCCAGTGCAGAAATGACGTGGCATTGCCGCCGGACACGATGGCCACGACGAACATCGACAGCCCGATGATCAGTCCCAGAAATGTTGCAATGTCCATATGATGTTTCCTCTGCTCTGACTACGAACAACATTCCTTACACTGCAGACCGCTTCTGGCGGTACAGTTCACCGAGGATTTCTGCGATTGCCACGAAGAACTCCACCGGGATCTCCTGCCCGACAGCACATGATTTGAATAATGCGCGGGCCAGCGGCTTGCGCTCAAGCACCGGAACCTGATGATCGGCTGCAATCCTGATGATGTTCAGGGCGAACACGCCGGCTCCTTTTGCCACCACTTTCGGGGCTCGCATCTTTCCGGGTTCGTACTGAATCGCGACGGCAAAGTGAGTCGGGTTACGAACGACAAAAGAGGCCTTCGGGACATCGCGTGTGGACATCTGTCGGCGTGCTTCTCGCTGTCTGCGTCGGATGGCTGCTTTGATATGGGGATCACCGGAGTCATCTTTCTGCTCCTGTTTGACTTCCTCGCGAGTCATCTTCAGGCTTTGCTCATGTCGAAACCATTTGATCAGATAATCCACCAGAGCAAGCGCGATTGTGACGCCAGCGAGTGACATGCAGATACTCAGGCCGAGATTCCATCCGGCCGATGCCACATCCCGAACGGTTGAGTAATTCTGAATTGAAAGCTGAGATCGTCTGAGCCAAAGCAGGATGACTGTGACGATCATCAGCAGCGAAACCTTGGCCGCACTCAGCAGGCCCCGAATGCCGGACTCCATCGAAATGATGCGAGAAAAGCCGTTTTCCGGAAGCAGGCGTTCCCACTTGATTGCCGCAGCCTGAAACGAGATGTGAAAACCGACCTGTGCAAAACCGAAAGCCAGTCCGATAGCCATCAGACCGACCACAATCAGGCCGCACATTGAGATCAGTTCCGAACCGAGCCACGTCGCACCCGAAGACACGTGCCAGGCACCCCAGTCGGCTGACGGAGCTTCAATGAACCACTCTCGGAACCCGTTCATCATACGACTGGCAAGTTGATCGCCGGTCCACATCAGGAACAGGCAGGCGGCCATCAGAGTCATCGCGGCCAGCAGGTCCGTACTGAACACGACCTGTCCTTCTTCGCGAGCAAGCTCGCGACGACGTGGGGTTGGTGCTTCGGTACCGGTAAACTCAGCCATCGGAAAGGTTCAGCAGTCAGAAATCAGCAGAGACAGAAGGAATCATTTTCGAGTGATAGGTTGTTTGCTGTCGGGCTCTTCCATCAACTCATCACCTCGCGGCCTACGTAAGACAACAGGTGCTGGACGGCACCACAGATTTCCGGAAAGAACATGACAAGGCCTCCGATCCCGGCCATCAGCCGCAGCGTCATACCCCACGACATGAAGTTGAACTGAGGAGCCACACGCATGGTGATCAGCAACGTCAGAGAAACGACGAACAGCAGGATTCCGATCGGAGCGATGACCAGAAATCCCTGATCGCTCGCCTGGCTGACGCTCCACATCACGGTATCCCATGACGGCATTCCCCAGTGATCAGCAGCCGGCCGAATCCGAAACGATTGTCCCAGTGCCATGAACATGACATGATGCACATTGAGGACAAAGAACAGCAGCACCGCAGTGGCTTCCAGTGCCTGTGAAATCACATTGCTTGCCTGCTGATCCATCGGCGATGTGAGACCGGCCATGGTCAGTCCCATCTCCTGAGCAACCCACGCTCCTGCAACTCTGACGGGGACAAGGCAAAGGCCGAACAACCACGCCAGTCCGGCTCCCAGCGCTGTCTCTCGGACACTCAGATAAGCCAGTTGCAGCCAGACGGCTCCGGACGCCCTCGGCAGATCCAGGACAAGAGCCACCTGCGGCGCATCGCGCGGAGCGAGGACGATCACCAGCGCCAGTGATAGTCCGATTTTGACGGTGTTGGGAAGTCCCTGCCCATTGAATGGCGGCAGAAAGACGATGAACGCTGCGACTCGAAACAGCATCAGCAGGCACGCGAGAATCAGGGACTCCAGCGCCACGTGCATCGGAACAGTCGGGCTCAGGGACGCCACGGATTCCATCATTGTGTCACCTGCAGCATGCGTTCCATCATCCGCATGGTGAACGCGGTCGATTGCTGCAGCATCCAGGGAAGCGTCAAGAGCATGATGACGCCGACCGCGACGATTCGAGGTGCAAACGAGAGTGTCTGCTCCTGAATACTCGTCACAGTCTGCATCAGACTGATGATCAGTCCCACAACAAGACTTGCCAGAATGGCTGGTCCCGACAGCCAGAGTGCTGTCACAAGCAGGTCCTGACCGATTTCCACAATATCGAGAGTTTCCACAGTTCGCCCTCCATGGCGATCAGTTCACGCGAACCTGTCGTTACTGTTTGGTGGCAGTCTTGTTCTGCTTGTTGCGATTGCTCATCAGCTCAATGAACTTCGCAGCCAGAGTTTCATCCTTCATTGCGTCGAGGATTGCGCCGGCTTTGCGACTGTCCAGAGACGAAAGCACTTCCATCGCCATTTCTTCTTTCCCATCATTCGCAAGTTGCTTGATGGCTTCTGCCGCTCCCTCCGGAGTCATGCCCCCGACGCGTTCAGCCGTGGCCTTCAGATTCTTCTGACGAGTTTCTTCATCCAGCGGAAGCGTTGCTCCGTCTGCAGACAGGACGGCATCCGGCGACATGCCCGTGGTTGCGGAAAACTTCTGTTTTGTCTGCTCAAACAGGTCGCGTTCCATCTTCAGATTGTCACGATCGATCCGGATGGAGCTTCGTTCGCTGTTGATTTTTTCCTTTTCTGCAAGCCATTCTTCACGCTCCTTCTTCAGGCCTTCCCCCGCCTGCGTGACTCGCGATTTTTCTTCATCAAGCGTCTTTCTTTCATCGTCCAGAAGCTTCTGTTTCGTTGCCAGATCAGTTTCTCGCTGTTCGATCGACTTCTTCTGAGCGTCCCAGGCGAGTTGTTCGGCAGAGACCTGCTCACGAGTGACTTTGAGCTTTTCCTTATCTTCCTCCAGCGATCGTCGAATGGTGTCAATGTCAGCTTTCTGAGCAATGATCTGGTTCAGCAGCAGTTCCTTTGCAGCCCGCTGATCACTTGACTGAGCCAGCAGGTTTTCCACTTCCTGTCTGGCCGTCGCCATGTCGGACATGACCAGACGCTGCTGAGTTTCCATTTCTCGAAGCGATTCTTCACGCTTTCGTACTGCTTCGTCACGCGACTTCAGGTTCAGACCCATGCGAACAATTTCTTCAACCGTCATCGGTGATGTGCGAACAGCAACCGGCAGATGCTGATCTGCGTGGGACTCCGCAGGCGGCCCGTGGCCCGTCAGTCGGGCAGCCGTCATTCCGGAGCCTGATGATCCGTGACCGTCGTCGCCGTGCTCGGATTCACCGTGCTCTGCTGCGACTTCTTCCTCGTCGCCATGTCCTTCGGCATCCTCAGCACCTGAATGAGCGGATTGTTTTTTGGCCATAAATATGCCCACACCGGCCGTGACGCCGAAGATGATGGCACCGTACAGCAGAAGTCCGATCAACTTCTTCATGACTCAGTCTCCGTCTCGATTCCAGCCTGATTTCGATAAAACATCTGCAGTGCTCGTTCCTGGTTCTGAAGTTCTTCAGCTTTCAGCATTCTGCGATGATGTTCGGTTTGTTCACGATGGACCAATTCTTCCACAATTTTCAGCTCTTTTCGCGTTTCCTGATGTCTCTGCATCGATTCTGCCAGCCGTTGATCGGACTGCTGCAGCACCTCGTTGATGTGACGCAACTGCTTCCGTTTGTTATCCATTTCCTTTTCCATCACCCAATACATGCCGCCACAGACTCCTGACGACATCTGACTGCGACAGAACTCCTTTTGTATTTCCAGTTCGTTCTGAAACTGATCGCGAAATGCTTCGATGTCGTCTCGCTGTTTTCTCAGAAGAGCCACCTCTCCTCGACATTCTTCTTCCTGCTGCTGTCTCCAGCGAAGGACTTTTGCGTATCGGGAGATGAATCGCTTCATACGTTATTCTGTTGATCTGCCGGACGTTGAGGGACGATTCGGAACACATGATTTACTCTGGTCATTCGCCCGCATGCTGCCCATGTCGAAGCGGCACGGACGCGGGTTTAAAGATCCGTTGAACTCCTTTCAGGCCACCCATCGACCCGCAATGGACTGCAGCGCGGCCTGGGTCTGTTCCCATGTGGATACCTGATCCACTTTCTGTTTCAGAAACTCACGAGCCGGCTCGATGAGCTGTCGAGCCAGATCGACTTTGGGAGATGATTTTTCTTTGTACGCGCCGATCTGAATCAGATCCTCAACTTCGGACCACGTCGACAGCAGATTGCGGACGAGGTCTCGAGAATTCTGATGCGATTCCGTGGTGACATCGCGAAACACCCGGCTCACACTCTGCAGGACATCCACTGCCGGATAATGCCCGCTTGAAGCAATCTTTCGACTCAGCACGATATGCCCATCGAGGATGCCTCGGGCGGCATCAGCGATTGGTTCGTCGAGGTCATCACCATCAACCAGCACTGTGATCAGCCCCGTGATTGCACCAAATTCACCGCAGCCCAGTCGTTCCAGCACGCTGGCGAGCAGTGACATCACGGATGGCGGATAGCCTCGTGATCCCGGAGGTTCTCCCAGCAGCAGTCCCAGTTCTCGCTGGGCGATGGCAAGCCGCGTCAGACTGTCGAGGAAGAACAGAACATGCGCTCCCTGGTCACGAAATTCCTCTGCGATAGAGGCAGCTGTCAGTACCGCCTTGATTCTCATCAGCGGTGTCTGGTCCGACGTCGCGACGACCACGACCGAACGAGACAAACCCTGTTTTCCCAGACAATCTTCGATAAATGGCCGAACTTCGCGACCACGTTCACCAACCAGTGCGATCACGTTGACATCGGCTTCGGCGTGTTTGGCGATTTCTCCCATCAGGGTACTTTTCCCGACACCTGCTCCCGCAAACAATCCCACACGCTGGCCTCTTCCGAACGTCAGCATGCCATCAATCACCCGTTGACCCGTGACCAGTGGCTCGGTGATTCGCGACCGTTGCATGGCATCCGGTACGCTGGCCGTTTCCGGACGCCAGCGTCGAACACGCAGTGGCCCTCGACCGTCAACAGGCCGTCCGATGCCATCGATGACGCGTCCCAGCAGACCCTGACCGACTGGAACCGAACGAGGTCGTCCCGTGCCGATGATTTCAACCCCCGGCTGAAGTCCGGCCGTACTGTCATAGCACATCAATTGTGATTCGGTGTTGTCGAAGCCAACCACTTCCGCCAGCAATTCGTCGCCCGTCGGAAGATTCAGAGAACAGATCTCACCGACGAACGCGGGCATATCAGCTCGCAGCAGACCACGAACGCTACGCAGTTTCCCGACGGTCCGGAAAACGCCGCAGCGCTCGGGCAGCAGAGCCATCTCCTCGACGTTCAATCTGAGAGTCATCCAGTTTCTCCAGCCATGCGCGATGGATATCCTCCAGTCGCGAGTGCATATCGGTGACCAGTACCTGACGCCCCGCTTCGACGCGACATCCACCTCGATTCAGGGAGTCGTCATCAATGCAGGACACATCTTTCAGAACTCTTGCGTTCTCGGGTTCCTTCATCAGTGTCTTCAGAAGCTCGTGGTCCGCGGGGTTGAGTCGAACGCGGACCGGCTGATCAGCGTCCAGCTGATGCAATGCTTTTCGAATCAGATCATCGATTGCGAACACGTCCCGGTCGATCGCATATCCCACGAGGAACGACGCTGCAGCAGAGGCAAGCTCGACGGCGACTCCCTGCATTTCTTCCAATGATTGTCGCTGAATCTGTCGCAGGTCATTGATCTGATCGGCTGCGTTGATCAGCAGTTGTTTCAGGTCTGACAGTTCTTCCTCACTCGGTCCGCAGAATCCGATTTCTTCCGGCGTGACGACCTCATGAGTCACGCTGGAGAGAACAGGAATCGCACTCGACTGCGCCAGCGGAGTCACAGTTTTCTGCTCGGGATTTGCGAGAATCGAAGCCGTGGACGACGCTTTCGATCCATTTCTGCCCTGC
This sequence comes from Planctomycetota bacterium, assembly GCA_046341255.1. Taxonomy (GTDB): domain Bacteria; phylum Planctomycetota; class Planctomycetia; order Planctomycetales; family Planctomycetaceae; genus SXXK01. Next base: position 2,685 of record JBKDRW010000054.1, on the reverse strand, counting down.
AGGGATGGTTCTGCCGGCATCGTGACCGGAGACGCATCTCCGAAGTTCGAAGTCGGTGTTTCAGGAGTCGATTCGACAGGCGTCGCCTCGCCAGCCGATTCCTGCAGCGTCGCGCGTTCAGATTCGATCGTGATTGTCTGATCTCCGACAATCAGCATTCGAGGCGTTCGCTGAAGTTGAATCCTGAGGCTGTGCATAGTCGTCTCTGGTTCTGCTCCCGGGAAAATAAGAGACATCAGGCTGATGGAAAGGTGTTATCTGAGGCTGATCTGAATGTTGTCATGATTGCTGCTCGCCTTCCATATCGATCCTCGCGATGATTTCTGCGATGGAGTCGCGAGCCTGTCGAATGCGTGATTCGGCCACGTTGGTCATGAACTGCATCTCCTCTTCGATCGTCTGGCGAGCGCGCTTGGAGAGGTTGACAAAGATCGCATCCTTCACATCGTCCGCCGCACCGCACAGAGCCGTTGTCAGATTTGTGCTGTCGACTTCACCAAGGACTCGCTGAACCACGGTCTTGCCGAGGGATTTGATATCGTCGAATCTGTAGATTCGAGTCAGCAGTGACTTGGCCAGATCCGGATCCTGCTCTTCAATCGCAGCCAGCATGTTACGACGGCCCGCCTTGGGCACACTTCGAAGCATCTCGGCGACTTTGTCGGCATGATCACGACTGTCCGGTGGCTCCGTCGGCAACTGACCGGCTCGTGCAAATGTGGCTCGGGCAATCCGTTCGATCAGAACAGGCGGTGCGTGCTGTTCTCTGGTCAGTTCCTTCATGACCAGTTTCTGATAATCCGGCTTCAGCAGATTCAGGATCTCTCCGGTAAATTTTGCCGGCAGATTGCTCAGCAGGATGGCTGTGGTTCGTGATTGCTCTGATGCGAGAGCCGCAGAAATCTGATGGACGCTGAGGCTCTGCAGTGCGATCAGTGGGTCATCGATTTCAGACTGTTCAGACATGTTTCCGGAGGCTTCGGAAGATCCTGCTGCCATGGCGTCGTCCTTTGTTTCGCCATCCTCGGATGACTGGCTTTCCGCAGTTGGCTCGCCTTCGCCGGCTGGTGGAGTTTCTGTTTCGCCTGAGACGGCAGAGTCCTGCACCAAACCGGCCGCATCGCCGGCCTGTTTCTGCTCTTCCTGCTGTGCCTTGGTCAGGGCTGTCGGCTCGGACCCCTCAGCTGTGTTGCCTTCACCGGCAACGGATTCGGCTGCTGCCGCCGCATCTTCGGCCTGAGTCTTTTCACGAGTCGCATCGTCGATCAGTTTTGACTTCATGGCAAACTGAAAGAAGCACTCAAACTCATCAAGAACTTCCCGCTGCCGGCTGATCGTGGATTTCTGCAGCAGCTCGTCCGACATTCTGGACCGCAGCGTCTGCGCGCGGTCAGGCTGCAGCTTCTCCAGCACCGCGTTGGCAACGTCGTCGCCAAGCAGAGTCAGCAGTTCAAGAGTTTGTCGCTCGCGGTTCATAGCTGCTATCAGACCAGCGGAGGTCTGTGGACTTCAACAGATGGCGACGATACCTTCGTAAAGATAGGTCGCTTGTGAGTGTATTCGTCGTTTTTTTAAGTTTCGGATACGGAGTTCATCGATCGAAAATGCTCGCTTTGCGGGTTCCCTCACGTCTGAGCGAGCTTTCTTCATGACCGCAATGATGGGTTGCAGTCAGGAGAATTACTCATCATGCTGCTCGTTTTCCCTCCATGGTCTGAGATGTTCCGGACGGAGGTGTTTTCGCTCGATCGGACGCGGCCGCCCGATACGCCTCGCGGCCCTGGGCCGCCACAGCGGGATTCGGTCCTGCCTGATCCTGTTCATTCAGCCATGCAGAAAGGATGCTGGCAACGACATCCGGATTCGCTTTGGCCTGCTCTGAAAGCACTGCAAGACGTCGTGCGTCTGCCAAAGGAATTCCGGGGCCAACGGTCTCTGTGATGACAATTGGCTTCATGCGTTTCATCAGCATCATGCCGATGAAAAACGCCAGTAAGGCCGCAAGCCCCAGTGAGGTGTACTGAACCAGAGGCTGCCATTGTTTCCAGACAAATCCCGTAGCGACAGGTGTTTCAATATCGTCAGGAGCCAGCGGACGCAGGGTGACACGGACTTCGTCGTTGCGAGCCACGTCATATCCGACCGCACTTTTCAGCAGCTCTTCCAGTTCCTGTTGAGTCATTCCCTGTGCTGCAGGAGCAGCATTGGGATTGTTCGGATCCGGTGTGGCAGCACCGTTTGACGGCTGGACATCGACAATCGCAGCGACCGAAAGCCTGATCAGTTTTCCACTTGGATTGGTCAGGATCTGCTTTTTCTCGGAGACACCATATTTCGCGTCAATCTGTTCGGTCTTGGATGAGGCGCCCGGTGCGCTCGCGTTGGCTGCTGCGGCGGCAGGCGGAATGTTGGTGGCTGTTCCCGCCGGGCCATTCGGCTGAAGCATCATGCCGTCGTGCTTGGAATTGCTGATCATCTCTTCCAGAACAACTTTGGAATCCGGATCATAGGTGTTTCGAGTTTCCTGCGTCTGACTGAAATCGATTTCTGCAGCCACTGAAACGATCGCTCGAACTCCCAGCATGCGTTCGAGGAACCGTTCTGCGTCTCGAGCCACGCTGCTCTCGTACATGCGTTTGTAATTCAGCTGAGTTTCGAGCTCAGACTCGATTCCGGCCTTGTTCC
>JBKDRW010000053.1:0-21651 GCA_046341255.1 Planctomycetota bacterium | reverse complement strand
ATGATACGGCGACCACCGAGATCTACACTTGCATTGTCGTCGGCAGCGTCAGATGTGTATAAGAGACAGCGTAAATATGTGCGGCCTGCAATCTTCGAGCATTCTCGGACAGCTGCTGTGCAGATGCTTCCGCCTTCGCGCGAGGCAGCATCTGTTGCTCGATGACATAACTTCGATATCTCAACTGCTTGACTATTCCAGCAAACTGCGGACAGGCAAGCTTACCGAACTCTTCAAGACTTCGCAAAGCCTCCTGCAGACGGCGACAGTTCGCCATCACAAGAGCTGCAATCGAATTGCGTTGCCGTTCTCCTGAAGCCGTGATCGAGGTTCCTACGTCGCCGGACGTATCACGGTGGCTGAGTAAATCTCCCGCTCCGACGTGCTTTGCCTTTCGAATTAAAAGCACTTCCGCCTCGACGATTTCATGTCGCATGGACTTCAGCTCAGCACTGCACTGCTCATCGTCCACGATGAAACGGGCAAAGTCTTCCAGCACTCGCAACGCTTCCCGACCGCGATTCAGATTTGCATCGAGTGCGCGCCATGTCGACGAACCTGCGGCCATGAGCGTCGACGCAACCGCTTCAGTCACGGGGAATACGTCTTCAGCTGCCAACAACCGCGTGCTGCGGATATCCGTGAAAACAATTGGCTCATCGACAGGCAAAGGACGTTCATCAACGACATTTGCGGGCTGAATTTGATCGCAGATTGTCTGAACGGTTGCACCTTCTGCTTCCAATGCGGCGCGGACGACATCACTGGTTTCGAGAATGGCAAGCAGAAGATGCACGCTTGTCACTCCGCCTTCACCGAGACCTCGTCGCGAGATCTCCGAGGCCCGATCGAGCAGCAGACGGAATGACAGCGGATCGTTCAGAGCATCCAGCGGCATCGCAGCAGAACACGTATCGCCCGGATAAAGGTTGTCGTCGGATTGCAGATCCTTCGCGGCAGAAATCGCTACTTCCTGCCCCAGCCGACCACTCATCAGCCATTCTCGGTTGATCCCAAATCGTGTGAGGCAGGCCGATGCCAGCGATTGATCAAGCAGCAACGTCAGCACCAGGTGGGCAACCCAGGAATCGGACTCAGGATATTCCATCGCCAGAAGACGACATCGCGCGACAGTTCGCTGAGCAGCCGGGGTGAGTCCTGAATGTCTTGAGGATGGTTTCATGCTCGGATTGTACCATAGCTTCACGACCAGCCAGCTCTTCAAATCGCTGCAGATTCCGGGTTCAACATTTTTTGGAATCGACTCTTGTGGATCGCTCTGATTTCCACAAGGGATCTTCCAAAGGCCTGAAACCGCCTGTTTGAAAAATGCTCGCGGCAGCCTTTCGTTGCCAGCTGCACAATCGACGTCAGCATTTTCCTTTGCCTGCGAGAGAGGATCGACATCAGCGAACCGTGCCCCCCGGACAGCAGCAAAACCCAGTCAGCACTATCAGGGGACTGAGAGACATTGCGACAAAACTCCCGCGCCAGAATCTCGACTGCACCAGAGAAGTCAGAATTCTCCATCTGGCGTGCCGAGCTAACTCCGAACATCGACTGCATGAACCGAAAATGGCTGATCGGAACGGTGAACGACTTACGTTGAAGCAACTTCCAGAGCACGTAACACGCCGAGGCAATTCCCAGCAGCAACAGCAATGTTCTGACCCAGGCGATTGGTCGCATATTTCGAGGCCGATCTGCAAGGGCTTCATTCAGAAGATTGTCTTTTTGAATGGCATCCAGCCCATAATTGGCTTCACTCAGCAGCGTTTCAAACGTCGGCTCAGGCAACTCGGGAGGAACTGGCGGCAACGGAGGCGGAAGAGGTGGCATCGCAGGCGGCTGCTGGGCCTGCTTGGAACTCGCCGACGTGATCCCATTGTTAATGATCGTCAAATAGTGTCGATCTCCCTGACAAAGCTGATCAACCAATTGAATTGACAAAAGTGCGTTGTCGCCATGCCATAACATACCATCCGAAAACAGACTCTGATCGGCCGAGATGATAAAGACTCCCTTGCTGATCGGCTGAGTGCCCGCAATAAGCAAAGGCATCTTGCGGGCCTGAAACGGCAGGCAGTCCCCGGGAAGCCGAGCCAGTGTTCGCCAGTCGAGCGATGAATCGAGGATCGTACCCAGCCACCCGGACCGATTGATGATGATCTCGCGGAGCCCTTTTGTGACCGGATGATCCGCATCCAGATCGGTCAGCCCAAGACAGTCGGCGTGCCCCTGATAGCGATCTGACGGCTGGTTGGATGACACCGGACCGCTTCGAAAAGTCGTCACTCCCGGCAACGTAAAGCTTCGCTCCGAGGCCACCAGCAACGCACCTCCCTGATCCACGAAGATTCGCAACCTACGCCATTCGGACAGGGAGACCATGTCCGCATCGCCGAACAGCACAATAACACTCTGCCTCGGAGTCCGAGTGGCTCGAGCCGAATCACGAATCACGCTCAAGCCGCGTTCTTCCAGCAGCATCTGAAACGCGGTGTACCGATACCTCCACGATACATCCAAAGCGCCTTCCACAGATCGACTTCCGGACTGCGCGAACACCGTCGAAGACAGTCGCAAATCCATCAGTATTCCGAAAACCCCACAAATCAACAACACCCGAACGAACCCTGCAAGCGAGGAGCGGATTCTTACGGCACGACAGATTACTTCACCCGAATGTGCGTGCTCAGGCGGTAGTGAGAGGACGTGGTAGTAGTTCGTCGGGATCATTCTGAGTTTTGTCCATGCATCTCGGCACGTGCCACAAGTCCAGTACCGCCGCAAAGCAGTTTCCGAGGCAAACGGCCCCTGCGAAGACCCTTGCAAGATTCGTGCAACAGCGTACAGGACGTCACTCAAAACGGAAACTGCACGCGCAGGGGGCACTTCACACCAGTAAATCCAGTGCTGCCGATCCTTACTCAATCTATAAATACAATCACTCTTTTCAAGCCGTCACTATCACCACGCCATGACAACCTGTTTCGCTGTTCCAGTGATCTGTCTGTGTTCCGTGGAGTGTCCGGATGAACCGTGGCTGACCACATACTTGGATTCTCTGTCGTTGAAGTTCCGGATTGTGACCCAACTTCAGACCAAGCCACATTCTGACATGGGCCGTTCTGCTCGACGAACAAAGCGAATATGTGGCTGGCGGACTCTGCAGTAACGCTGGCCGACACCTGAAAATTGTCTCAGACCTTATGGTTAATGGCCAGGTTATCAATGGTCCAGGTGCAAAACGAAAGTCCCCGGGACGAACAACTCTCCGACCAGTGTCAAAATTGCCATCGGTTGTTTAGTGAACCACAGGTGAACTACTCCAGTCTTGAATGGCCATCAGCGTATTTACCGATTCGCGTGCACATGGCTGGATCCGCCTGAAAAAAGCTCCTGACATTCCATCCGCCAACGCGGCGTTGAGAACCCCACTGTCATGACTTCCCACCGCAGAAATCGCGTGCGCCGCAGAGCCACCGCCATTACCAAAACAGCTGACAGGATTCGGTGGGAGAACGTGGGGATAACGAGTGTCGGGCAATTGCGGACTGACCCAGTACTACCCTTGAGTCCAGCCCTGCAACATTTTGCTGTCGAACTGCTGTGCCTTATGCAGTTGCCAGCAGTGATCACGATATCGGACTGAACTGTCACGATCGCTGACATTGGCGTTCAGCAGGAGGAATGCACCAATGGGGTCGATGATTTCTCTCATCTGCAGCCGCTCAGCGATTGCCACTGGGTTCGACAATCTGTGTGTAAAATCTACCGGTTGACGACCCGTCGGGCGCTGAAGGAATCCACATCGAAGATTGAACACTCCGATGAACCTTCTGGCCGTAAACGGCTTCCGCTGTTCCCCGGATAGGATGTTGTGCCTTCAATCAGAAGACTCGCAGGGCACCGGAACACGACTGGCGTGTTATTGACGATGACTTAACGATTCACATTTACCCGAGGATCGAGAGTAAAATCCAAATGCTCCAGCACATCACCATGTTCTACAGATGTACGGCAGCAACCGAGTGTGCATGCTGAACTCGTAACCGTTTTCTGCAAAGACACTGAAACCTGAAGGGAACCGCTGACCGGTGCTCTGCATGCGATGACACGCGAGGACCAGGTTTCGCATTCGATGACGGCACTCTGTGGCTCTCGCAGACTGCGTGGCCGACTGAACTGCTGGAACAAAAATCACAAGCAGCACTGCAATGACGAACGACGCGACCAGCAGCTCGACAGCCGTGAAGCCGTTTCCGCGGGGCGGTTGCGGTAATTCCTGCAATGGATGAACACTTTGCAGACGTCCGTTCCTTGCATGAGATGCGTGGTCAGGGGCCTGTGGTCCATCGGCCTCCTGCCGGAGTGCGTATTTATGCCGTCACGCGCAACGGTGCTTCGGACTCCATCGGGATGATGTTGGGGATCACGAAGTGATCAATCGCGGAGAGGAAACTGGCAGGGAGCAGGGTCATCAGGCTCCTCCATTTGGCGCCGCCGGTCAGGAAGAACTTCTGGCAGACTTCGAGTTCCAGTCCAAGGTAAGAGTCTTCCGGGAACTGTCGACGCAGGTAGGTCGTAAATCCGTCGGAATTTCCCTTGTAAGGATCATTCCGTCGGACCACGAGTGATGAGTCCCATCGAGCAATCTCACGTCGCCACTCCGACGCAAAGGACCGCTCGCGCGCGCGTTGGGGGTCGTACAACAGACCAACATCAGTCGTTCTTTGTTTTCCCTCAAAGGTTTCCGTAAACGTATGCACGGACAGATGAATCACGGTTTCTCCGGCATCGATGAGAAGCCGAATCTGTTCTTCGACCTCACTGCGATGCGGATACCAGTACTTTCGGAGAAGAACGCGGCGTTCCTGAGGCGTCATTTTCTGAGTAAACTCGGAAAACAGACGTGGATGTCCGAGCGATCGATTCAGTTCAACCACCAGTCGAGACACTGTCGACGAAAACAAGGGCTCATCACAAACGGCCGCAAACCTTTTCGCCAGCGGCAGCGCGCCAGGATCCCAGCCACGATGCGATTGCAAAACTTCATCGGCACCAGCGAACAATTCTTTCAGTCCGGACGGAACCCGATGTCCACCATGTTCGCAGGTGAGCACCACTGAGACGGGCAAATTCAACTGCATTCCCTGCACCTGCCGGTTTCCCGGTCTATGAGCTCCGTGTGCGCGGAGCCAGACGGCTATCGCGGAGCCAAGCGGCTCAATCTCCATTTTGCCTCAATTCTCTGCGGATTTCCATCCACATCGGCTTTTGCAAGAACTTCCGCGGCCGCAGCCGGCTCGTTCATGGCCATCAGAACCTCTGCTTCACTGAGCATCGAAGGCAGGAACATTTTTCCTTCCGGGTACTGTGACCGATAATTTCGCAGTGTCGCCAGAGCCGCGCCGAAGTCGTTTCTGGCAATCTGACACATGGACGTCCAGAACAGCGAATCACTGACGGCAGCTCGCTGCACTTCAAGCATTGCTCTGGGCAAACTGATCGGCTGGCCATTACTCTGAAGCCACGTCAACTTTTCCTGCAGGTTGGCAATTCGGATCTGCTGCAGTTCCTGAATCATTGCCAGTTCGACATTCCCCATCACCTGCTCTAGCCGAGTCGATCTCAATCGGCCTGACGGCTTTCCAAACAGCACATCGCTTCGCTCGTTACTGCGATTCAGGAATTCATTCAGCGCGTTGTTCCACATCTCCTTCTTTTCTTCTTCAGTCAACTGCTCAACATTCTGAGTCGGATCGCTGATGATGTCTTCCAGATCAACAGACTCTCGCTCGAAGGGACTGTCGAAAGGCTTCATTAACTTCGACAACTCCTGTTTCTGGCCTTCATCCAGTGCCGCAGACTCGGCGACCCGCGTTTCAGGATAGGACCACACTTGAAAAGAATCCTGTTTCCAAACTGACCCCAATGCATCATTCAGACGCTCACGCAGAGGTCGAATGGCACTGGTTCCGCCTGCCAGTTCTTCATAAAGCACAGCAGAGTCACGGGCATCCAGTTGCGATTGGAGGCCAATCATTCTCGGAGCATATCCGGACGGGTGGCAGATGATTTCCACCTTTGCAGCTTTCCAGCGATCGTCCCCGGAGATTGCATCAAGTCCGGCCGGCTGTAAAACAAGCGGAGACGAATCACCCGCCTGCGGAACGGCGGTGGCTCTGACAGGATCGAACAGCATCACGTCCTTACCGTCTACAACCGCCAGCAACAGATCCGCAGCCTGAACAATTTCGTCCGATGCAGCATCCCCCCCTGAGGCTCGCAGGATGACGCAGTCCAGTTGTCGCTGCCGTAGCGACTCACCAAATGCCCAGACCCGATCGTCGACCGTTCCACGACCAGTCATCAGAACTTCATAAAGCCCCAGCGGCACGCGTTGCTCATCATCATTCAAGAGCGAGATATTGCGCATCAGATGTCGAAACAACAAGACAACCCGATCACGATTTGTTGCCTGCAGATTTTGTGCAGCGGTCGTGTTGATCGCCTGATCCGCCTGTTTCCAGATGGATTCGGTCAAAGACTTCAACAACAGGCAGTCGCGAATATAAACGACATCATTTTCCGTGAAGCGTACCGACCCCGCCGTTCTTAACGCTGTGGGAGACATCAGAGCACCGTTCGCATCGCTGATCTTCGGCGACTCTTTCGCACCGCAGGAAGACAGCCACGCATTCAGGCCGTTGACGACAGTATCTCGACGAGTCTGCGTCGCCATCGAGTCCGGATACATTCGAGCAATCGCTGTCCCGAGTTTTCGTTGACACTCTTCGGCCACCGACAGATCCGGTTTTTCCTGTTTCCCCGTCGCTTTCTCAGCCGGCGTTTCATGTTGACAGCCCGCCAGAACCGGGAGACACAGCATGACGGCTGCCCACAGCAGCGAGGAATGTTTCCGCATTGTCCAGATTGAATTCATCTCATTTACCGACCAAGAATCCCATAACGCAAGAACATCATCATTTATCTGATCAACTGTCGAATGACTGCACAGTTTCACGAAGTATAACCATTTGCCTCAGCAGCGGCTCCAACTGGTCAAGAACAACCATATTCGGTCCATCGCTGAGCGCTTTGTCTGGATGCGGATGAGTCTCCATGAACACAGCATCGCATCCCACAGCGACAGCCGCTCTGCAGAGTACTGGCACCATATCCCGCTGACCACCGGTCGTTGACCCACCGGGTAGTTGAACGCTATGGGTTGCATCATACACCACCGGCACTCCGAACGACTTCATGATCGGAACAGATCGAAAGTCGTTCACCAGACGCCCGTAACCAAAGGTCGAACCGCGTTCCGACAGCATGACACTCTGCAACCCCCTCGCACGGCATTTCTTTACGGCGTGGATCGTATCTTCGGGGGCAACAAACTGCGGTTTTTTGATATTCACACAGATATTTTTTGCCACAGCGGCGTCGGCGGCTGCAACAACTAAATCGGTCTGACGGGCCAGAAATGCAGGAATCTGAAGGACGGAGCACACCTCCGCACACGGTGCGGCCTGCGACGCTTCATGGATATCCGTCGTCGTCGGCAGCCCGGTTTTCTGCCGAACAAGATCCAGCATCCTCAATCCGTCGTCAAGACCCGGTCCTCGGTAACTGTCAACGCTTGTACGATTTGCCTTGTCAAAGCTGGATTTAAACACAATCTGGATTCCGAGCCGCTCCTTCAGTTGCACCAGCCGATCGGCAATCCCGAGCACCAATTGCTCAGACTCCATCACGCAGGGCCCAAGGATGAACAGCAGCGGCTGCCCATCTCCGACTTTATACTCGCCAATCGTCACCAGATTCTTCAACACAAGACGCCCTTCCAGCCAAGGTCCGCCGCTCTCTCCAATTGATAGCGTACTGATATTGTATCGTTTTTCATGTTTTTGAGCGAGCGGGAACCGAAGTCGCAGTCGTCCAGTGACATTCGAGACCGATCCTCGATGCCTTCGAATCGAGCGGTCCTGATTTGGCACGAAGTCACTCGGCACGTCGCCGAAATGTGTCAACGGAATTTGAAACCGGGCGACCGTTGCTTTAACTTAGCGATGACGCAGGTTCTGCGGACAGCAGGTGTGGCTGACAATTCGAAGATTCACAATATCGCGATGATTCGCAAGACTATCCGCGCCTGCGATTTACCGAGCTTCTGATAAGTCAACGTTCTATGGTCCGCAGCCGACATCGCACAACAAGAATGATCGTTGTGCTGCTCGTCATCGCCGGCGTGTGGATGACTCGTACGTGGATTGCCGAAATCCCGAATTCACTTGCCCGCAGAGCAATTTCACTCAGAACACCAGAGCGTGCGTTGCGAATACTGGAATGGTCGGAAAGCATTGGGGGCCGAACAGCTCCAACAGAATTTCTGAGGGCAAGGGCGTGTCGTCGACTGGGACGATGGGACGACGCCACGAGACACCTGAAGAACGCCTCATCCATGGGTGGAGACCGGACACTTTTGCAACGTGAAGACTGGTTGATGAAAGCGCAGTCAGGCCAGATGATGCTGGTTCACAACCACCGCAATCAGATGCTTCTGGATCCTCGCGGCGAAACCGAGGAAATCTGTGAAGCCTACGTGATTGGTTACATATCAATCCAGCACTTTACCGAAGCGACCCGGCTGATCGAGTCGTGGTCAGCAGACTATCCGGAGAATGCCGAACCCCACTATCTGAAGGGCCTCATTCTGGCCGAAGAAAACAAATTGCGTCTTGCGGAGGAGTCGTTCGAAAAAGCTCTTCAGATTTCTCCGGATCACTTTCAGGCACGACTTGCACTTGCCAACACGCTGCTGACAGAGCGAAAAGAACAGGAGGCATTGCCGCATTTTCAGAGGTGCCTTCGTCAGCAAACAAACGCAAAAGTTCAGGTGGGCCTTGCAAAGTGCCTGCTGGCCGTCGGAGATCTCGAGACCGCGGGTCACGTACTGGAGAAAGGAGCGGTGGCTTTTCCAGATGATTTCAATCTTCATCTGGAGCAAGGGCGTTTTCTCCTGAACGAAAACTTTGACGCGGCAAAAAAAGCACTGGAAACGGCTCATCGGCTTCAGCCGAACAGTTCGGAAGCCCAATATCTGCTGGCTCAGGCGCTCATTCGCCTCGGGCGGGGAGATGAGGCCACTCCTTACCTCAGTTTTGTCACCCGGGCGAATCAACAACTCGCTGAAATGGCTCAGGCACTGAAGAAGATTTCCGAGAACCCCGATGACGTGGATGCACGTCTGCAAGTCGGCGCAATTCAGCTGGAATTCGGAACCGAACGCGAGGCACTTCTCTGGCTCCAGAGTGTAATTTATCTGGATCCCCAGAATGTTCAGGCCAATCTGTCACTCGCAAACTTCTATGAAAAGAAGTCGTCAGAATCGCCGCAGGCTGCGGAGCTGGCCCGTTATTTTCGTCGAGCCGCAGAAACGGCAACTGCTCCATGACACATGTCTCCTTCAAAAAAATGCAACGAGCGATCTTCCTCGGCATCCTGATACTGCTTTGCAGCGCGGGAGCATGGTTTGGCAATCTCTCATGGACCAGACACCGCCTGTCGGAACTTCAAGCTCAATGCCGGACGGCAAAGATCGAGAAAGCGTGGAACAAGCTTCAGATCGATGCCGCCAGGTGGACTGAACTTGAGCCGACTTCTGGTCAGGCATGGGCCATCAGGGCCCTCGCATCTCAGGAGACGGGAGACCTCCCCGCGAGCGCAGGATTTCTGGAGCGGATTCCAGATGCAGACCCGATTGCAATTCCGGCATTCATCGAGCTTTCAGGAATCTATTTCGAAACCTTGCGAAGCCCTGTAAAAGGAGAGGCAACCTGTCACAGAATTCTTGCGATCAACCCGGAAATCGTGGCCGCGCATCAGCGACTGACACACTATTACGCGATGACATTACAGCGTCAACGTGCCATAAACCAGGTGCGAGAGTCTATTCGACGGCGAGCCGAATCGGTAAGTACTTATTGCTATTTCGTGACATTACCGGACCTCGTGTTTCAGGATGCCATCGTTCGAGTTGAATCCTGGCTCGAAGCTTCGCCTGAAGAGAAATCCTTGCGCATCGCGCAAACCCTGATTCGGACAAGAGACGATAGTCTCCGAAGCGGCAACGACTTTGAACAGAAAATGTCTGACGAACTGCGGCATTGGCACCAGCAGGAGCCCGATAATCTTGAGCTTCTTACAACACTGCTTGAGATCCTGTCACGCGAAGGCGATCGCGAAGCCGTGGGTCGGTTACTTGAGAACGCTCCGCTCGCTGCGTCGGACGATCATCGCATGTGGAGAATTCGAAGTTGGTACGCGCAGACAGACGGAGATCTTGTCACTGCAGAGGAGCACCTGAGACAATCACTCCGACTTTACCCGATGGATTGGCACAGCTGGCACCAGCTGAGCGGTCTGCTCCGTCAGGCCAATCGCATCGACTCAGCAACAAAGGCAATGGAAACGGCCAAATTCGGCAAAGAACTGCAAAATGTGCTGTTGATTCTGCTGACCCCGGAAGCCCCTCCTGTAGAGGCCCTCGAAGGTATCCTTGATTACGCCATTGCGTGCGGGGACGAGTTTGTCGTTGAAAACCTCTCGAGAAGGCTCAAGCGACCAACTCCCCGCGTTTCAAAACCAGTAGAGTGATTTTGTTCCACCCTGGCATCACCCCAATTCCACTTCTGGCGGAAACCCCTTCGCCAGATCAGCAGAAAATCGGGGCACTGAAAACCGCATATCGAATTTTCCTCACCAGCCAGGTGAATTTGTTCATTCCTGAAGTTGAAAATGTCGAGAAAAACTGCGATGCTGCAAAAATCTTGTCAAGTTTCTCTCCCTTCTCTGTCCTGAGGATTCCTATGCGTGGGATGATCTTAGCCGTGGTATCCGTCGCCGTCCTGTTTTCTGCTGGCTGTGGGTCCGGTCAAGTTCCCGTCTACGCAGTCAAAGGCAAACTCACGCAGGGTGGGGTACCCGTTGGGAATGTCCACTTGGTGCTGTCTCCGGTCGAGGGCCAGATTCCGTTTGCTTCTGCCGATGTGAAACCCGATGGCACATTCGAATTGCGGTCAAGTGATGGCAGGCCGGGCGTTGCAAAGGGATCCTTCAAGGTAGTACTCGCGGCTGCGGCTTCTTCCAATGATCCAATGTCTGCGATGCTGCAGATGAGAGACCAGATGCAGAAGAAAGGCGGAAAGATGGATGCCGCGAAACTGAAATCGCTCGAGGTCTTTCCTCCCTCCTATCGAGACGTCAGCACCAGCCCGAAAACAATTGAGATCAAGGGAGAAGATCTCAATCTGGAAATTTCAATTTGATGCCCGATTTCTGATCGGGGATTTTTTCTTTGCATTTGGAGAACCACTTTATGAACCGTATTCGCAGTCGCACGGGTTTTACGCTGATAGAACTGCTGGTCGTCATCGCGATCATCGCCATTCTGATCGCCCTTCTTCTGCCGGCGGTTCAGCAGGCTCGAGAGGCAGCTCGACGCACCCAATGCAAGAACAACCTCAAGCAACTCGCTCTCGCATGTCACAATTACCACGACACTTTTGGAATTCTCCCGTTAAATCGCGACATGACGGACTGGGGAGCCCGCCCAGACAACCATTCCAATTTTTCATGGATTGCGATGACACTGCCTTACTTTGAACAATCAACACTCTACCAAAGCATTAACTTCAGCGTTGGCGGAGGACCGACAAATGGCTACGGGTGGATGTCGACAAATGCCGGGGCACTGAACCTGCAGGCCCACCAGACGATCCTGTCAAGCTTGTTGTGCCCGAGTAATCCACAGGCCAAGAAGGTCGGAAATCAGTACGAGGGCATTGACTATCGTCGAGCTGCCAACGATGTTGGCCGAACTGACTATACCGGAAACTTCGGCTTTACGAACGGCGGCTGGCGCGATTGCCCTCGAAAACCGCTGGGGATCGGTCCGTGGGCGTGGTATGACCAGGGTGGCACGACGAATGGCGGAAACGGCGTCTTCGGTTATCGGGGGACTGTAGGCCTCAATGAGATCATTGACGGCACCTCAAACACAGTTCTTCTGACGGAGGATATGCACTGGACCGACTTCAACAACAAAACAGCGATCAGTGATGATGCAGCCTGGGGAAATCCGCTTGCAGCGATCACGACGCTGCAGAATCCGATCAATTACCGGGACATTCAGGGTGACCGACGTTGCCATGGCTGGAGCAGTCTGCATACGGGTGGAGCACAAGGTGCTCTTGTTGACGGAAGCGTTCGATTTGTGAGTGAGAATGTTTCCGGAGTGGTGCAGCGAGCTATCGCAACCCGCGCTGGAAATGAAACTGTCGGTGAGTTCTGATTCGAAACAGACCGAGTCAATGCTCTGGGGTCGACCTGCTGCAACGGGTCGACCCCTTTTTGTTGGTTGTGGATTGAAATGAGCCTCTCAAATTCACTGCTGCATAGGTTGCTCAACGGAATGATTATCCCGGCAATGCTGCTTCATGCAGGCTGCCAGACCGAGGATCAGACCGTTTCTGCGCCCATCGAAACCACCCCACGCAACCCTGAGTCATCGTCTGAAGCCATATCGTCAATCCGGCCAGAAACTGTCAGCCGACCTCCGTCAACGCCATTCACCATTCCAAAGTTCCGCGAGTCACACTCCAGCCTTTTACTGGAACACATTTACGTCAATGGAGCCTCAGGAGAGGAATTGATGGTCGAATCGACCGGTGGCGGTGTGGCGTGGCTGGATTTCGATCGTGACGACTTCGTGGATCTCTACCTGAACCAGGGCGGCAGTCCCAAAATTGGATTGCTCACCACCAACCCCCTCGATCAGTTGTTCAGAAATCGAACAGGAGGCTCGTTTCAAAATGTCACGGAACAGGCATTGATTCATGAGCAGGGATACAGTCAGGGTGTTGCGGCAGGAGATTTTGACAACGACGGATTCATGGATGTCTACGTCACGAACGTTGGTGCGAATTCACTATTCAGAAACCTTGGCGACGGGACTTTTCAGGAGATCTCCGCCGAGGCGGGGGTTGATGATCCGCGCTGGAGTTCAAGTGCCGCATGGGCTGATCTGGATACAGATGGTGATCTGGATTTGTATGTCTGCAACTATCTGAAATTCGATCCAGATCATCCCGTTGTCTGTCGCCATGAAAATGGCCAGCCGGGAATGTGTGACCCGCATCAGGTCGAGCCCTGGCCGGACGAGTTCTTCCTGAATCTCGGCGATGGAACATTCCGATCCTGTGCGCGAGAACTGGGGCTCTTCGGAGAAGGCAACAAAGCCCTCGGTGTCGCAATTGCTGATCTGAATGGTGATCACCGGCAGGACATATATGTCTGCAATGACACCACCGATAACTTCCTGTTTCTTCAGCAGGAATCCTTCCATTTCTCTGAACAGGCTCAGTCAAAAGGCTGTGCAGTCAGTGGCTACGGAGAGGCGCAGGCGAGCATGGGCATTGCTGTCTCAGATTACAACCGAGATGGTCTTCCGGACCTTTACCTCACTCACTTCACCAGAGAATCGAACACTCTGTATCAGAATCTTGGGGATGCCGGGTTCAATGATGTGACGTCGTTGACTGGTCTCCACAAACCCACTTTGCACCATCTGGGATTCGGCGTGCTGATGGCAGACCTGAATTTTGATGGTTATGAAGACATCTTCGTCGCCAACGGCCACATTGACGACTGGTCCCCTCACAATGAGGACTATGAGCAGACGCTTCAGATGTTCTGCTTTGACGGAAGACGCTGGCATGAAACAGGAACTGCGGCCGGTGGCATCTTCTCGGAGAAATTTGTAGCTCGAGGTGTTGCCTCGGCAGATCTCGACAATGATGGTGATCTTGACATCGCCTGCGTATGCCATAATAAGCCCGCATTGATTCTGCTGAACGAGACTCAGAATTCCAGCTGGCTTCGCTTTCGTTTGATCGGAAAAAGCAGCAATCGTCATGGTGTCGGCTGCCGGATTGAAATTACAGATTCAGATTCCACTGTGCATATTCAGCAGCTTTGTGGCGGTAGCAGTTACTGTTCATCCCATGAAGCTGTGATGACTTTTGGAGCACTCAAAGGACCAGTGACGGCCAGTATTCGATGGCCGAATGGAACCACGCAACTGATGCCTGATATCAACCCAGGCCAGTTAATCACGGTGAGCGAACCCTGATGCACACCTTGAGTCATCGTTCAGGTTCGCTGACCAGGAGAATGTGATCGACAGCAGCACCTTCGAGCAACTGCACGATGCCGGACGGCCACGTGATCTCGATGTGATCCACTCTTGTCAGACTTCCGAGTCCGCGGTGCCTTCTGTGGTCTTTGCTGGAGAGTTAACTTGCTGAAGGCGACATCTGGTTGACCCAACGCTCGTGACCCGCCGTGACGATGACCTTAACACAATTACCGAAAATATCGGGCGACCTGCCACGCAGATTCAGTTTCAGCCAGTGATTCGACGATTCCGTCTCATTTCGAAGGAGCATGAATGGTCCTTCATAGTCCACGGCCAGCAGGTCCAGATCTCCATCGTTATCAAAATCGATCGAGGCTGATCCGCGTCCGACAAATCTCCCTGAAAGCGTTTCCTCTGAAGATGTGTTGATCCTCACGAAAGAACGTCCGTGCGAGTTCTGCATCAGGACGCTTGGTTGTCAATAAGACAGTTCGGACCTTCAGTCAGAGATGTTCTCGTGAACGTGACCATGAAACAGAGTGATATCCAGACATCCGTCATTGTCGAAGTCCATCCAGTTGAGCCCAGATCTCAGAAACCTTGCGGTTCCCGCGTAAAGCCGAGTTCTTCGCTGACATCCGCAAACACCATGCACCCAATAGGCCGAAAGAGCAAAGCCCCTTTGTCCTCGAAATCCGAGATCTCAAGTCCACACGTCCGTCGCGATCAAAGTCACCCCAGCGATTTTTCCGACAAACGCAAAGACAACTGTAACCCGTCAACACAAAATCCAGCCATCTCCGTTCCGGTCACCCACCGCAAATCCATTCCAGTTTCCATGCGGCAGAAAATTCAGCCTCATAAAAGACCCGACATCGGAAAATTTTCCGTTCCGCAGGTTCCTGAATAACCGATGACGCAGATCGCTCACGATCAGGATGTCCTGCCAGCCGTCATTGTCATCCCCTATGGAACCACAACCACAACCGATTGATTCCAGTGTCCTCATCGGACGCGGTAGTTCGGGAATCGTGAGAGCCAGGCCGACTTCAGCAGCCACTTCGCGAAAGTGAACTTTCGATTTGCTGTGGCTGACAGAACCACTTAGAATTCCGGAGCGTCCGTCTTCTGCAACGTCCGCCGGACTCAGGGTTGTTGATATCTGATCGCGGCAACTGGCGATCATCACGAGAACAACACTCAGGAAAAGAAATTGCGATGGCATTTTCGAACCTGCGGCCTTGCGACACCATTTCCAGCTGGAGTCGCATCCCTTCCCGGTGTCTTCCTCCGGCAACTGCATTGACTATTCTCCGGGTCAAACAACTCAGTCGATTCGTAAATTAAACATTCTTCAGGCATCTCGATGAAGTTTCTCGCGGAACTGAGGCCGAATCGAAAGCTGCTCATTGGATTCGCATGCATTGCCGCAGCCATGCTTCTGGCTCTCCTGTCTCAAAAATCATCCACGCAGTTCGAATCCTCTTCCGTGTTCGACGACTCCCAAAGCGATCTCGAATGGAGGCCGCCGTCGTCTGCAGAATTTACAGGTAGTAGGGTCTGTCAGGAATGTCACGCGTCTGAATGCAGCGAGTGGTCTTTCCATCCGATGTCTCAATCTGCCCAGCCTGTGTCAGAATATGTCCTCTCAGCGGCAGGGGGCCCAGCCAATCCAGCGTTTTTTGCAACTTCAGACCATGTGTCCTATCGAGTTGAGATTCGCGATCGTGAGATGATTCATCATGAAATCATGACGGATCTCGAAGGCCGACAGATCTATTGTCAATCAGAGCCCGTGCACTCGGTCATCGGCTCAGGAGAGCAGGGGCATGCTTTTCTGATTCATCGCCCGGGCATGCTTTATGTATCTCCGGTGAATTGGTACGCATCCAGCGGTTCATGGGGATTGGCTCCGGGATACAATCTGAATTCCCACAACCGTTTCGAACGTCGAGTCACCGATGCCTGCATCAACTGCCATTCGGGGAGGGTTCAAGATGATCTCGCAGCTGCTGATCGATTTATCGAACCCTTCTTCTCTGAAATGAGCATCGGGTGTGAGCGATGTCATGGGGCGGCAGCCGATCATGTGGCGTTCCACAGTGGCGAGGGACCAACGGATACGATCGTTAACCCATCGAAGTTGTCACCCGCGCGACGAGATGCTGTGTGCAATCAATGTCATCTTCAAGGTGTCGAACGAATTCTTCGCGTCGGGCGATCAGAATTTGACTTTCGACCGGGTATGCTGCTGAATGATGTATGGTCTGTCTTCGTCCGCTCGGCAGCACGATCCCCTGACGCAGCGAAGGCAGTCAGTCACGCGGAACAAATGCAGGGCAGCCGCTGTTATCAGGAGTCCAGCGGTCTGCTGGGTTGTACATCTTGTCACGATATTCATGCTCCAAAGTCAGAAAAATCGCTGCCAGACGTGTATCGCGAAAAATGTCTGACTTGCCATTCAATTTCTTCCTGCAGTGAAACGCAACCTCGCAGATCGATCGCCAATGATTCGTGCATTGATTGTCACATGCCGTCCGGGTCGGCCAGCGATGTTCCGCATGCCGTTCACACCAGTCATCTGATTGTTCGACGCCCTGAAACAACGACTTTGCTTCGAACTGATTCCGACACTGGAAAGGTTGCACTCTTCCCCGAGTCCGACGCCATCGAACTTTCAGCCGATGAAGCCGTGCGTTCTCGAGGCATTGCACTCGCACGATTGCTGGATCGCGGCGAACAATCGGAGTCTCCAGCAAATATCGAGAAGTTGCTGCGTGAGGCGAAGGCTGCTTATCCCAATGATCCCGCAGTTTGTGAATCTCTGGGACTGGTGCTGGAAAAGCAGGGACGCACTTTTGAAGCCTCTGTCATCTGGAAAGCCGGTTTGCAGGCCGACCCAACCAACGAATCCATCCTGTTCCGGCTGGGGAGACTTTGCCACGACTCAGGTGACCTCGATGCCGCTGCTGATTTTCTGCAGAAATTTCTCGCGAAAAACCCATGGCATGCCGCAATTCATGCTCGGTACGCGCATGTCCTCGGGCTTCAGGGACGACTCCGTGATGCGATACCGTTCGCAGAACAAGCCATCCAACTGGATCCCACTCTGATTCAGGTTCGCGGTTGGTTGATTGAAGCGTATCGAGCTACCGGACAGCACGCTCTACAGGCGGAGCAGGAGGACGTCTATGGCCGGATGCTGCCGATTACAGGCCTTCCGAGTGAAACTGAGCCACGGAGGTAATCGGCAGTCACCTCAAGAGACGCTTGCGAACCAGTTCAGATCCCGGATCAAGCGTCTGAGCATTCAGATATTGGCGTCGTGCTGATACCTGGTCACCCAGCAATGCATCACAGTCTCCAATCCGTACCATCAATTCCACTCTGAATGACAATGGCGCGCTTTCTGGTGTTGTCTCTACAGCCCTGACCCAATGCTGTCTCGCTTCAGAAATCGAATCCTTCAGAAAAAGCGCAGAAGCAAGTCGCGATCGGGCAAGGGAGTCGTTTCCGTCCAGTTCTACTGCCTTCCGATACTCCACCAGTGCCGCCTCCTGCTCTCCCGCTTTCTCCAGCATACGACCAAGTTGGCTGACCGCTTCTGAAGAGTTCGGTGACAGTTCCACAGCACGACGAGCACTTTGAAGTCCTTCCTGAGTTTTTCCTGCCCAAGCAAGTACCTGAGCCACACGAGTCATGGCCAATGCCTGTTGCCGAGGGTCAAGCGATGCCATGACCTGAGACTCTATGGCAGATCTCAGCATCGAAGGTGAGTGCTGCGGTGCAACGAGCAGGTTCTGCTGCATCTCGGCGAACAACGCGACTGCAAGGTCGCCATGAGCTTCAATTGTCGGATGCACATGATCGAGAAAGCATTCGTTACCCGGAATAGTCAGGCCGGACAACTCAAGAGACCTGCTGGAAATCAGTCCGGGAAAATCAACCAGAGCGATGTTGTGGACCTTCGCCACTCGTTCGATGACAGCAACAATCTCGGATGGAGCCCGTAATGGACACACATCTTCGTCTCTCGATCGCCGAAAATACGTGTCTGCTTCCGAGAATCTTTCCAGTTCAACGAAAGTTGTGGCCGCCTCAAAAAGCAGTTCCGCGGATCGCGGTTCGATTGAACAGGCATCAACAAAGTTTTCCGCGGCGTCAGTGAGGTGCCCCGCCTCTCGCGACAATCGTGCCTGACGGACAATCTTTTCCAGCCGAACGGAGTCAGCAAAGGCGAGTTGCGACCACTCACTCTTGAACGGACTGAAATGCCGCAGATTGCATTCGGGCTTCACCAGAATCACCCTCGCGCCAACGGACTTCGCAAGCAAAATGATTCTTTCAAGGCTCTCCTCAAAGTGACGAATCACGCCGACACGATGGTTGTCGTCACGGTGATAAGACTCAGGGCCATCAGTATGATCGAGAATGACGTCAACCTCTGCAGCCAGTCGATTTTCCTTCTTGTTGTCACGAAAGGACCGGCCCAAAATTTCGTCGAACAATCCTGAAATCCGAAGTTGCGAGAATCCACGTTCGACCCGCGTCAGTAACCCGGGAGAACGCTGTTCTTCATAACTGCGCGCCTCGAGGAATTCGTTGTGGCCGCAGTAAATGATAAACAGATCCGGTTCGTACTGAATCAGTTCCTCCATCATCAGCGCTATTCTGTAACTGGCGTAAGAAACCCCTCCGCAATTGACAACTTCAAACTCTGATGGATTCACAGCGTCCAGCATTTCTCGAAGCCAGCCACAGAATGAAGTGGAATCTTCGTACGGATGGCCAAACGTCGTGGATCCACCGAGACAGAAGACTCGCCTCGTTCCGGCAGTTTTCGGAAGAGAAAAAGATTGCTGGTTGAAGTAACTGAGCTTCAGAGGATTTGTTGTCCTTCGCCCGTCTTTCTCGACAAAGAGGGGAACATTTCCGACAAAACCGACATACGAATCTCTTCGCTGATTCACCGGCGCAATGCCGAGCACAGCAAGTGCGGCTTCCAGCAACACGATAGTGAAGCAGGCAACGATGAGACCGAAAAGCAGCTTACGAGGATGACTGATCTTACGGCGGTGCATAATGCTGATTGACACCTGAGGACCTGTTTTGGAATCGACCGATCGTTTGAATTGACTCCATGATCTGCGGCGAAGGAGTCAAATTACAGATCACGCGTCTTATCGTCCACACTCGTCGAAACTTTCGCCTGATGCGATCGACCGATGTCATCTTCGGCGATCGCTCAGACCCTTCGGAAATCTGCTGGCGATTTTCCGTCACTCACTTCCTGTCAGCGACATCTGATACATCGTTGATACCCGTTTGCATTCCGGGTATGTCAGCAGCCGTCCCTGAGAATGCTCCATATCGCACGCCGAAAGCAATCCCAGGGAAAAAGATGCAGCCTCTCCGCATCGCGAACAGCACAAGAATTCCAGCGGACTGCTCATCGGTGCGATACACGCCACAACCTTGAGCGAGGCAGCCGAAAACCATCCCTGAAGACAACCTCTTCTTGTTCTTCCTCTCGAGCCGCGAATGCTCGACCGCGGATGGTAAACCCTCTTCTTTCAACACTCAACACATCACCGTTATACACAAATGCCAAAAAATGTCGCATTTGCAGGAGACTGCCGAACCCGAGCGAATGGCAATGTCATGTCTGATGAGATCAGGGCAGGGTTTGATTCGGATCGGAAGCATAAGTCTCCCGTAAAATATCACCCGGATGACCGGGTGCGGAACTGAATCACTGAAATCGTGGTCGCTGAGGCTTCGGCAGCGAGTGCGGTCACGCGAGGGCGAAATTCAGACAGAGAGATCACAGAAGTATCGATTTGCGACATCGGGCAGGGTTGACTAAAGTGATCGAATGGAAACGTGGAAAGCCTTTTTGATTCTGTGTCCTGCGGCGGCGCTGGGCGGCGCGATCAATGCCGTCGCGGGCGGAGGAACGCTGGTCACGTTCCCGGCACTGATGTTTGTGCTGGGTGGCATGCCAGGCGCTTCAATCATCGCCAATGCCACAAACACTGTTGCGTTGTGCCCTGGCGCGTTTTCAGGATCATGGGGTTATCGCCGTGAGATCAGTCAACTCAAAGACTGGATCTGGTGGCTCGCAGTTCCCAGCCTTCTCGGAGGCATTGTCGGTTCGTGGATCGTCGTGCAGGGGTCTGAGCAATCATTTCGAATGATGGTACCCTGGCTCATCGGTCTCGCCACTCTGCTGTTTATAATTCAGCCTCAAATGTATAGTAAGTCGAAATACGGTTTGGAAAGCCAGCCGTCTCATTCGTTCATGAAGCAGAATGCGAAGCATCGCTGGCTGGTATGCATTCTTCAGTTTCTGATTGCCGTCTACGGCGGCTACTTTGGCGCTGGCATTGGTATCCTGATGCTAAGTTCGCTGAGTCTGTTGAACATCGGCAGCATTCACCACGTGAATGGTCTCAAGACCATCATGGCGGGACTTATTAACGGAGTTTCAATGATCATTTTCATTGGCGACGGCAAGGTCAACTGGACACTTGCTTTTCCCATGATTCTCTCAGCGATTGCCGGCGGCTGGCTGGGAGCGACCTGGTCCAGACAACTCGACAAGCAGATTGTTCGAAAAGTGGTCATTACGATTGGTGTTGTGCTGACAGTTTGGTACTTTGGACAGACGTTCCTCGCGAAGGGCTGATCACGTGCAGAGAAGTGATTGTGACCGGTCAAAGGCGGGTTCGGGCTTCGGGGGGGAAGGCACGTTGTTGACTTGCAAAAAGTGAGCGATATGCCTGTTTGCTTCGGAGTGAGAATCTATCGGCGGGAGCTTTCAGGACTTGTATATTGTTCGAACTCGAATACTCCTGAATCGCGTGCAGGCGAGATCAAGAAAATTTGAAGCCGTTCGAACGTGGACCTGATTCCTCCAAGCCCAATCCTCGATCGACCGACTTTCAATCAGAGCCCGCCAAGTCCCCGCGAAGCTCTGGAGGATTCCAACATGCTGTTCTGCTGCCGAAATTTCTTGTTTGGCGTCTTATCGTCCGTAATCATTGTTTCCGGACTTCAGGCTGACGATGTACTTTGGTCGACACAGGCTGCTCCAATTCTTCAAAAGTATTGTGTTGGTTGTCATAACCGTGTTGAGACGCAGCATGGTTTGTCACTTCAGTCGGCGGACGACATTCTTAAGGGCGATGATGCCGGCGCCGTTTTGAATCTCAAAACGCCTGCCGAGGGGCGACTCCTGACAGTCCTGATTGGGCATGGTGATGATCATATGCCACCCGCGGATCAGCCGCAGTTGTCTCCGAGTGAACTGAAGCTGCTGCAGCAATGGATCTTATCCGGAGCGAAGTTCGATCGACAGACTGCTACCCTGCCCGCACTGCCGTCAATTCCAGTGAGGGCGAAGAAGCTTCGCAACCCTGCACTGGCATGTGCCATGACAGGGG
>JBKDRW010000052.1:0-4848 GCA_046341255.1 Planctomycetota bacterium | reverse complement strand
AATCGGGTGGTTGTCAGTCAGGTATCCGAATTGTCCGAAGCGTGGCGTCGAGGACTTCGGCCGCAGGATCAGATCGTGTCATTTGCCGGACGGGATGTCACGTCTGCCAATGAGTTTCAGAACATTGTCGGGATCTTCCCTGAGGGGACTCGGTTACCGCTGCAATGGCGAAATAAAGCCGGTCTGCGAGAGGCGACCATTCGACTGCGACCTCTTCATGGATTTCAGAAGGCTCCGGAACTGCCGGAGGAGCGTCAGCCGAAACCGAAGCCGGGAGGTGAAGATGCGCCGGACGATGATGCACATCAGGAGGGAAGTGCGGAAGAGCTGCCTGCGGAGCTGAAAGCACTCTTCGTAGAACGTGAAGGATACTGTAACTATTACTTCAATGAGCAGCAGCAGCAGAGACTTCTGAAGCCGTTGCAGGAGACGATCGGTCGGAAAGCAGATCCAAAGGCTGTCTGGATGCTGACATTCAAGTCAGCGGATTCGGCGATCGCTTTAAATGGAGAACTCACCCTCGGCAGCAGCGGCGCGGGATTGAAGCTGAATAACGTTCCTTTTCTGCAGAAAGTTGATGTTCAGGATCCGCAGGAAGAAGCACCTCAGCTTCCCGGGTTGCTCACTGCGATGATCCAGGTTCGCAAACTGCTCCTGAATGAGAAGGATGGATTCAGTGAAACAATGTCAATGGGCAGGACGCTGCATCTTCCGCTTCAGAAACCTGTTGATATTCTCGTCACCCGAGAAGGGGCACGGACTTGCCGATGGTATTTTGAGTCGGGAGCACCGATGCCGGTCGGTGTGGACGTTGAATACGCTCAGGGAGTGGATGAAGCTCGTCTGCTGTTTGAAAACTGGGCCGACCGCGGCGGTCTGATGCTTCCGGGGAGAGTTGGATTGATCTCCGGGGAGGCCGAAGACTTGCGGTGGATCACGATTGGCGATGTGACGCAGAAAGCCAGCGGTCCGGAGAATTGACTCCATCGATGTTCCGGCAGTACTGCTTGTGCTGCTTTGTCCTCGATCCGCGAGGCATTCGTCAGGACGTGGAAACAGACCGGCCCGTTACGGGTGCTGATTGCGTCGCACGACAGTCTTTGAATCGGAATGCACCGTCCACCGGCAGCACGGTTCCCGTGATATACTCAGCATCGTCGGAAGCCAGAAACACGGCCGCACGGCCGATATCTTCTGAAAGTCCAAGTCTGCCCCACGGCAGTTTCCGACCCTCTGCAGCCAGAACATCATCGGTGAAGGCGACATGTTCTGCAGGTGTGTCGATCCATCCCGGTTCAATGGCATTCACACGAATACGGTGTTCAGCCAGTTCCACTGCAATCGATGACATCATGTGATTCAGTCCTGCTTTCGCAGCGTTGTAGGCGACGCAGTTGGCGATCGGCATTTCGGCCTGAACACTGGAAATGAAGATGATGCAGCCTTCAGATGACTGCGACTTTCGTCTTTGGGCCACCATGTGTCGCGCCACAATCTGACTCATGTGAAAGCCGCTGGTCAGTGTTCCCTGAATGGTTCTTTCGAACATATCAGGCGAGTATTCGAGGAACGAACAGCGATGGCTGAAAGCGGGATTGCTGATGAGCACATCAATGCGGCCGAACTCACGAGCGGCAGCCTCACACAACTGCTCGCAGCCGGGTCTCTCAAAGATATTGGCCTCGACAGGCAGGCATCGTTGTCCGAGAGCCGCGATCATCGCTGCGGTTTCCTGCAGGTCCTGACTGCCATGACGGTCGTTGACCACCACGCTCGCACCAGCCTTGGCCAGTTCAACGGCACATGCCCGCCCGATGCCTCGCCCGGCGCCAGTGACAATTGCAGTACGAGTGAGCAGCTTCATGAATCAGGTCCCCGAGAAATCCGTGCGATCATTTTTTCAGCTGGCATGAGATGTCGTTGCAGACAGTCCGCAGGTCAGTCTTCGTAGCGAATCTGGCTCCAGTCCTCCGCCAGGTGGCACAGAACATCGTTGATCGACGCGTCTTCACTGCAGGCGACGATTCCGGGAAAGCGGAGCATCCCCGCCCGGTCATCCATCCACAGGTCGCGGTAGTGGACCGGTTTTCGATTGTGAGTCCAGATTGCTTCGCCTCCGCGAACTCGGGCGATGTGCATTGAAACCGGGAAGTCGTAGATATTGGGGGAGTGAATCAGTGAGCCGCCGTATTCTCCCATCGCCATCAACGGGTAAATACTACCCTGCATTTCATCGGACGTACGTCCCTGAAGTCGAGTGTTCCCGGCGGTGAGCTGGTCGACTTCACGAGCCCGTTGAGTATCACGATGCTGAAATCCAATGAGATAAATGCCGGGCCCCGTCGGCTGCCGGCGTGCCGTCATTTCGGGAAGCGAATCCAGCACCTGCCTGGCGGGACAAGACACATCATCGGGGCCGCAGACAATTCTGTTCGGCGTGACTTCCACCCATGTCCCGGTGGGGCCCATTTCCGGAGCGAACACCAGCGAATAATGCGGCGTCTCGACATCGTGCAGATGCACGATGATGGAGTAGCCACTTCCTGTCCGATCTCGGTATTGCTTCGTGCCATCGATCGGGTCAATCGCAATTGCCAGGGGCGAGTCCGTTGAAAACCATTCCATATCCCCGGTTGTCTCTTCGCCTTCAATTCGACACGTCCTGAGAATGGGATCAGCATCTCGCAGAGCGGCGACAAGAAGTTCCTGAACGGAAAGATCGGCCAGCGTCAGTGCGTCGGTATTGGCGTTACCGGACGACTTGCCACTGACGGCGATATTAAACTCGCGGAGTCGCTTTGCGACCGCTCCACTCCATCGCATGATGGGAGGCAGTGTTGTCTGTAGTACAGAAATAATCTCAGGCAGTGACATAATTTCAATCCGCCTCAGCAGAGAGCAGGAATCCTGCGTGACATCTCTTGCCGCAGACATCGCAGGACGGTCCGAACGTCGATGAAATGTGTGGCAAAATCCGGTGACGACTGGGGGAATGTTCAGACCGCGAACTTTTTACGCCTGCGGTTCCGCCGTGATCGTCACTGCGATGGACTTGAACGCAGGAGTCTTCGACAGCGGATCGACATCCGATGGGATCAGAATATTGGATTCAGGATAATACATGGCAACATTGCCCGCTCGAATGTCAAATTCGCGAACAAGGATATAACGCATCTCCCCTGCCGAGCTTCGAATGATCACGCGTTGCTCGGGTTTCAGTCCGAGTCGACTGATATCCTGCCTGTTCATCAGCACAACATCGCGACGCTCCTGGCCACGATAAAGGTCTTCTTCGTCGTAAACGACACTGTTGAACTGACCTTCAGATCGCATCGTCATCAGACGCAGTTGATTGGACGACAGAGAGATCGGGGGGAGTTCGACCGGGTGAAATCGGGCTCGGCCATTTGCTGTCGGAAACTGATAATCCGCGACAGCTCGACCTGGAACGTGAAATTCCTTCTTCGTGGAATCAATGGACTTCAGATCTTCGTATCCGGGGATCAGGTCGGCGATCAATTCACGAATCGCCTGATGACTCTGCATGTGTTTCCAGTCAAGTCGCTCATCTCCCGGAAATACTCTCGAGCCGATCTCTGCGAGGATGGAAACTTCACTCCTTGCGTGCTGATGTCGCGTCGGGCCTCCATCGCTCAGCCTCACGTAGCTGAACATGGATTCCTGAGTCGTCATTTGTGGTTCTTCATCTCGTGGCAGCACAGGCAGAATAAAGGTTTCCTCCCCGGTGCCCCAGGCATGCCCCGTGTTGAGCGTTGTGGACAGGTACACAATCGTGCGAATCTTCTGCATGGCGTCGAAGGCACGCCTCGCGTTCGGGTTGCTGCCGTAAAGATTGCCTCCCAGCAGCAGCGCGAAATCCATGTTGCCGAAATAAGCCGCATCCATACAGGCCATCGTGTCCAATCCGGGCGATGCTGGAGGCTGAATTCCAAGCTTCTTCTCGAACCGTTCCAGCATATTCTGCTTCAGTGCCGGTGTCACACCAACGGTACCAAGCCCCTGGACGTTGCTGTGCCCGCGAATCGGCATCAGCCCCGCGTGGGCGCGTCCGACCATACCTCGCAGAAGTGCAAGGTTGGCAATGGCATGAACATTTCGAGTTCCATGAAGATGATGCGTGATCCCCATGCACCATCCAATCACCACATTCTTTGCAGAGCAGTATTGATCGGCGACAGCCCGGATTGTGTCACGATCCACACCGCTCTGTTCAATAATTGAGTTCCAGGACATGGCCCTGGCTGACGCGGCAAATTCGTCGAACCCATCCGTGTGACGGGCCACGAAGTTCGGATCATGTCCGCCACGTTCAAGGACTTCCTTCGCAATTCCGGTCAGCAATGCGAGGTCGCCACCGATGTGGGGCTGAACATACTGGCTGGCAATCTTTGTACCGAACAGCAGACTCCGGATATCACTGGGAACCCGAAAGCTGGTCAGCCCGAGTTCCTTCAGCGGATTGATCACAATGATCCTGCCGCCGCGTCGCCGAATCTCCATCAGTGATCGCATCAGTCGAGGATGGTTTGACGAGGGATTCGCTCCGATCAGAAGATAGAGATCCGTGTGCTGCAGATCTTCCAGTCGAACCGTACCGGCTCCGGTACCGATGGCCATCCCGAGGCCCACGCCACTTGCCTGATGGCAATAGTATGAGCAATTGTTGACATAGTTCGTTCCAAACAGCCTTGCGAGCATCTGAAAGAGGAACCCTGCTTCGTTCGACGCTCGTCCGCTGGCATAAAAGAAGCTTCGCTCAGGACCGGCTGCCCTCATTCGGTCCACAAGTGTTGAAATGGCATATTCCCAGGTTGTTACCTGATAATG
>JBKDRW010000051.1:0-2340 GCA_046341255.1 Planctomycetota bacterium | reverse complement strand
CGCGTTGATCACAGAGATCACCGCGCTGTCAATCAGCCGCGCCTCAAATTGAAAGCAATTGAAGCCGAAACTCGGCGCGATTCGAGCCCAAGAGCCGCTCGCCCGGTCGCAGATTTCAATCATCGACGGCGCCTTCCTGATGGGGTTGAGTCAACCCGAGACGTCCCGATTTAATGCGGGAAACTTCGCAAGCAGACGTTACAGACCTATGCACAATCATTCTTTCCCTGAGTGCGAGATTCGTGAAGCCCCTCACACAAACACACATCATCCGCGAAGTGTGAAAACATTCCCAGCGGGTCAGACAGTCTCCTCTCTTTGCCACAAGTCCTGAGGAACGCTCCCATCGACGAAAACCGACCGTTTGAACATCCGCCCGCCGCAAAGCTTATCTCATTTCAGCCGCCAGGACGACCAGATTGTTGTTGATCGGCAACGTCAGGCTGGCAAGCGTTTTCCCGATCGGAATCTGGAACGTGCAGGAGTAGACGAAGTTATTCTTCGTCACTTTGCCCCCCGTCGAGGTATTGAAGCAGGCCAGTGCGGCGGACATCGATTCGCCCGCATAATTCTTCGGCGTCAGCCAGTCGCTGAAAGACTGAAAAACCGTTGAAGACGTTCCGTCGGTGAAGTTGAGCACAAGCATGTGGTCCAGCTGCCCGGCAGCGGCGTTGACGCTCACAGCAAGAAGATTCAGCGTCTTCTTTCCGACCGCATTAGGGAACGCAACGGTCTGCCCAAACCCACGGACAATGTTGGGCTGGTCCGGCGGGTGCAGCGTGTCTTGCGTCCCACTGACGGAAACGGTTGAGCCAAGCAGGTCCGCGGAATACACATTGCCGAATCTGTCGACTCCCCCGTGGCCGGGAATTTCGATCCGTCACTCACAACCACTGACGATGCTCGCAGCGATGGAGGCACATCCTGTATCGAGTAAAACCCCACTCCAGAATCTGTGGTAGCCGGAACCGGTTGACCAGAGTTGTTGTACGACGAATAAGAACTACCCCATTCGAAGAATGCCTCGGCCGGCGTAGTGGCAGCTCCTGATAGTCGGTATGTCGGCATGAACCACGCCCCGTTAAAGGCCGACAACGGGGCTTCAGGCTTCAGAGGCCGCACCTGATTACCAGTCCCGAGGTTTCCAAAGAGCTGTTGAGCCGTTTCAAATGCGATCGGGTGTCCGCTGCTGTCGCGAAGATTCCAGGCCGTCAGGTAGCTGCCGGACTGACCATTCAGCGAAGCTGCATTGGCGGTGACAAACGTCCCCGGCACTCGAATCTGGTATCCCGATGTCATGCGTACCGCATTGCCGGACTGCAGCGCCGCGACCTGTCCAAGGACGTTCTGAATCTGATCCGCATTGAGAAGGTTGGACATGGCGACCGGAGAACCGGTCGAAACGGATCCATTGAGCCCTCCCTTCATGAACGTCGTGATCGCATTCGCGTTGCCGGGGTAACCATCAATGGCGCCTGCAGAGACCAGGGATACGATCGAAACGTTATTGGAGCGATTGTTCGCCGAGATGAGCTCCGGGATGCCGTCCCCATTGAAATCCGCCACGGCCGCTTCATTCATGCCCGTTGCCCCCTGCATGTTGACCGAGTTGACGACAAAGGAATCACTGAACGGATAAGTCCCGGGGCCGTAGATCGTTCTCAACACGCTCGACTGATTGTCGGCGACAACAAGGTAGCTACGGGAATCGCCAGGAACCGTGATCGTTGTCAGCCCCTGGAAGTATTCCTGCTTGCTGTCCGAAAACGCAAGTCCGTCATTATTGCTACTGATGCTGTAGGTGCCGCCGGACACCAGGCCTTGAGAAGCACCTACAAAAGTAAAGTGGGCCATGGTTTCGCTGAACGCCAGATCCGGAATGCCGTCCTCTGACGCAACGCCCTTGATCCAGTCGAAATTCCCCCAGGCAACACCGAAAACATTTTTCTGGTCGCCAAAGTAAATGATCTTCCGCTGATTGAGTGTTTGCGGGTCGATTTCATACGCCGCGTAGTGATCGCCTGCGGCCACTGCCAGCAGAGTCCTGCCGTTGAAAGTCGTCGCCGCAAGTCGCGCGGGATAATCCCCTTCGGTCCAGGTTTTGGCGACAGTGAAGTTCCGACCGGAGGTGTACGTCACAAGAACGACCGTCGCACTGTAGTTGCATGCCGCCGCGAAGTCCGGGTGTCCGTCATGGTTGAAGTCGCCGATCGCCAGTCCCTGCGGACCGTTGCTGAAGTTTATCCGTGTATGACTGGTCCAGTTGATTCCGCTCCCGTCTCCCCAGTACACGAGGGCGCCGTTGTTGATCCCGTGGATGGCCATCACGATGTCCAGGTG
>JBKDRW010000050.1:0-4728 GCA_046341255.1 Planctomycetota bacterium | reverse complement strand
GCTGGAGGCTGTCCGGGCAAAGCCGGAAGTTCGCGTTGGACTGGTGAATGCCGAATCCGGTCGTTCTGCCGACGCGACGGTGGTTGCCACCGGTTATCTGAAGTCTCGCCAGCAGGCACGAATCGGGGCTCGGGCCACTGGCCGAATTCAGGAACTGCGGGTAGAAGAAGGCTCAAACGTTCAGACCAACGACGTGATTGCTGTTCTGGAACATAATGACCTCGATGCAGCACTGGCCGCAGCCAAAGCGTCAGCGGCTCGGGCAAAAAGTGAGCTTCAGGAGCATGAAGTGGAAATCCAGCAGGCAGAGCGAGAATTCGCCCGCGCCGAAAAGTCGCTGGCCCTGAAGACCATGACACCGGCCGAGTACGAACAGGCACTTTACAAACGCGATGCGGCAATCGCCCGACGTTCCTCGCTGGAAGCCGCGGCTCAGCTGGACGAAGCACAATTGATGGAAGCCGAACAGCTTCGAGAAAACATGTTTGTTCGCGCCCCTTTCAATGGCACGGTCATTTCTCGGGACGCGGAACTTGGCGAATCCATCATGCCTGGCGGACTTGGCGAAGGTTCGGGACGTGGCTCTGTCGTCACCATTGCTGATCTGGAGCATCTGGAAGTCGACTGCGACGTCAAAGAAGACTTCATCAGTCGAATCTCAATGGCACAGCTGGCAGAGGTAGGAGTCGATGCAGTTCCTGATCGCCGCTACAAGGGTCGCGTGCGAAAGATCATTCCGATGGGCGATCGAGCCAAGGCGACCGTCAAGGTTCGTGTTGAGATTCTGGACGACGATGGTCGATTGTTTCCCGAGATGAGCAGCACCGTATATTTTCTTCCCGCCGACCAGGAACAGAAGACTGACGAAAGTCAGACTCGCGTCTTTTGTCCGACGGAAGCCGTCATCACAGACGCCGACACGCGTTTTGTGTGGGTCGTGGACGCTGACAATAAAGTCAGCAGGGTGACCATCATGACCGGCGAAGCTCGAGATGGCCGAACGCTTGTCAAAGCTGGCCTGACCGGCGGAGAAAAGGTGCTCGTCATGCCACCGAAGGATCTGAACCCGGGTATGGAGATCAAGCCGGTGGAATGACAAATCGCCAACGTGCCGATTCCGTCCGGCGTCGTCGATGGAATGATCAAATCCAGAATCGCAGAATCCCCGGACCCTCGTTTGCTGCTGCAGGAGTTTACACAGTGAGTATCCCTCAGTCATCCGCCGACACGGTTGTGGATGTCATTGATGTCTGCAAAGTGTTCCGCCGAGAAAAACTGGAGATCCCAGTTCTCAGCGGTATCAATCTGCACCTTGGCTCCGGCGATTACGTCGCACTGATGGGTCCGTCTGGTTCCGGCAAGACGACGCTGCTGAACCTGATTGCAGGGCTTGATCGACCAACTTCCGGACAAGTGATTGTGTGTGGCGAAGACATCGGATCAGCATCTGAAAGCCAACTGGCCAAATGGCGGTCACGGCACATCGGGTTCATTTTTCAGCTGTATAATCTGATCCCGGTGCTCACCGCATATGAAAACGTGGAGCTGCCGCTGACATTGACTCAGTTAAGCCGCCGCGA
Organism: Planctomycetota bacterium; assembly: GCA_046341255.1. Classification (GTDB taxonomy): domain Bacteria; phylum Planctomycetota; class Planctomycetia; order Planctomycetales; family Planctomycetaceae; genus SXXK01. Next base: position 3,148 of record JBKDRW010000050.1, on the reverse strand, counting down.
ACGCGATGATCACGTCAAAGCCGCGCTTGAGGTGGTGGGACTGGCTGATCGAATGGATCATTATCCGCGGCAACTCTCCGGTGGACAGGAGCAACGAGTCTCCATCGCGCGAGCGATCGTCACGGACCCCACGCTGATTGTGGCCGACGAACCCACGGGTGACCTCGATGCAAAATCTGCTGCGGAAATCCTCGATCTGATGCAGCGGCTGAACACGGAATTCCTCAAGACGATTGTGATGGTCACGCACGACCCCAGCGCAGCCGCACGAGCGAAACGGACGGTGCATCTTGAAAAGGGAGTCCTTGTTTCTGATGCGGACTGGAAGTCTCGGGAGGTGACTCGATGAAAACGTTGGTCTACATCTGGAGGAATGTGCGGCGAAATTTTATGCGGAGTTCGCTCACAATTCTCTCGATCGGTTTCAGTCTCGCACTGATGACGGTGCTTTACGGTTTCATGGCGTCTCAGGAAACGGCATCGAAGGACTCGCAGCTGACCAATCGTATTGTCGTGATGAACATCCAGGGGTTCTCCGGTGAAATGCCGATTTCCATGGTCGACCAGGTGTCCGGGATGAAGGGTATCGTGGCGGCTGTGCCGCTGTCGTGGTATGGCGGCGATTACAAAGAGGAGCGGATGCCATTTGCTCAGTTCGCGACAGATCCGAGGAAAGCCTTCGAAGTGTGGACCGAGTACACCATCGCCCCAGACCAGTTGAAGGCTTGGCAGGAAAATCGTCAGGGATGTGTGTGCGATCGACGAATCGCCGAAAAACGCGGCTGGAAGATCGGCGAACGGATTCCGCTGAAAAGCTCGATCTACCCGTTTTCGCTCGATCTTGAATTGTGCGGCACGTTCGATTCGCCCAAGAACACCGCCACGATGTGGTTTCACTGGGACTATCTGGATCAGGGGCTGCGGCAGGTCAATTTTCGCCGCGTGGGTCAGGCGGGCACCATCTTCGCCAGGATTCAGGCCGGAGAGTCGACCGCTGGCGTTGTTGATTCCATCGATACCAGGTTTGGTAGTTCAGAGTTTCCCACACGCACGCAGACAGAAGCTGCTTTTCTCCAGATGTTTGCCGACATGCTGGGCAACGTCCGCATTCTGATTCAGAACATCGGCCTCGCCGTTGTTTTTTCGCTCGGACTGGTCACTGCCAATTCCATGGCCATGTCGATGCGAGAACGTGTGACCGAGATCGCGGTCCTGAAGGCGATCGGATTTTCTCGCATGCGTATCCTGTTCATGATCATGGGTGAGTCCAGTTTCATCGCGATGATCGGCGGCGTTCTTGGCGTTGTACTCGGATGCCTTGTTCTGCAGCTGATGAACGGGGTGCTGCCCCAGTTCTTTCCGTTCACTGTGCTGGAGTTTCTTGGCCCCTGGGTTCTTTACGGAATCGTGGTGGCTGCTGTTCTGGGTATTGCCAGCGGACTGGTTCCGGCCGTTCGAGCGGCTCAACTGTCGGTCATTGACGGACTTCGTCGAGTTGGCTGATCGGGCTCAATCCCCGTTGTCTCGCGGAACTCGGTGTGCAAGGTCAAAATGAATGACCTGAGTCTGCAGCTGCGGACAGACACATGCCCTCTGGCGTCTCTGCTGCTCGGGGAGTTGCACCACACCGAGCTTCATATTTGGTCGTCAGTCTTTCGATCAACTGAATTCACTCGACTCTTCTGCCCCATGGAAACATTATGATTCCGGCTCGCTACAACATTCGCAATCTTCGCGTTCGCTGGATCACCACCTCGATGACCGTGCTTGGAACCGGACTCGTGGTCTGGGCTTCTGTGCTTTGCTTCGGACTCACCGATGGACTCAACTATGCCCTGCGAGTCACAGGGAATGATCTCGATATCATCGCCCTGCGAAAAGGATCCGAAGATGAAATCAGCAGCGGCCTTGAACTGGCCAGCGCTCAGGAAGTTTCTTCGTTGCCCGGCATTGCTCGAGATGCCGACGGACAGCCCATGTCCTCGGCAGAAGCCGTCACCATTCTGACCAAAATGCGACGCAACAATGGCGGTCAGGTCAACATGATCATTCGTGGACTGGAACCGGTCGGGCGTCTGCTGAGACCTGAGTTCCGAATCATCGAAGGTCGTGATATCGAACCGGGCAGAAATGAAGCCATCACGAGTCGTGCCATGGCGGACCGTTTTGAGAATCTCCGCATCGGCGAAGAACTGGACATCAACAAAGTTCCGTTCCGCGTGGTCGGATACTTTGAAGCCTCCGGCAGTGCGGCTGAATCTGAAGTCTGGACCGATCTGTCACAACTGACGCAGGCACGAAGAACACAGGCAGCGGTATCATGTGTGAATCTTCGGGCTGTGGATCCCGCCAATCGGGATGCATTGATTAATCAGCTGCAGAACGACGAACGATTTCAATTCAGCGCTGTCACAGAGACAGCGTACTACCAGAAGCAGATGGAAGACTCGAATGCGCTGCGTTACATCGGAGCACTCATCGCATCATTCCTGATGTTCGGAGCGATGTTTGCTGCGGCAAATACAATGTATGCCGCCGTCGCCAGTCGCGCGAGAGAAATCGGAACACTTCGCGCACTTGGATTTTCTCGAACCAGCATCATGTCATCGTTCCTGTTTGAGTCCGTTGTACTGTGCCTCATGGGTGGCGTGATCGGCTGCGTCGCCACGTTACCGTTCAACGGACTTTCGACAGGCACCATCAATCAGTTCAGCGAGATCACCTTCCAGTTTCGATTCGGTCCCAAGGTGCTCGGGCAGGGCGTCCTCCTCGCTCTGACGATGGGATTGCTCGGTGGATTTCTTCCGGCACTTCGAGCCGTGCGACTCAACATCATCGCCGCACTTCGTGAACGCTGATTCACTTCAGAAACCGAATGACCGAGGTCGGCACGAGCGTGTCATGTTCAAGAACGTCCAGAAACCACCGCGACAACTCCGGATCAAAGGAACTGCAGAAAACCCGAAATGATCGGCAGCCTCCGGACTTTGTGTTCGAGTCTCATCGAGGTCTCTCGGCGACCATGAAACCGGAGAGTCCTCCACGGTCAACCGACATTCTGCGGTGAGCTCCGGAATGTTCGAACTGCGTTTCCGCTCTGCTCAGACGAACGGGCGAAATGTCGGACGCCTTCGAGTCTCGCTGAGAT
>JBKDRW010000049.1:0-22144 GCA_046341255.1 Planctomycetota bacterium | reverse complement strand
GCTTATGGCTCCGAATCGATTGGCGACCTCGCCGGTTTTTTCCAGGATCATCACTTCCACATGAAACATCTGATGGTTGAAATAGCGTGTCGTGCTGCATTGAAGACGGAGACTGCGGCGAAACGACCTGCCGTTGCGGCCAGTTCGGACTTGCGTCAATAATTCCAGAGTATTCATTGAGAACGCTCACCATATCTGGACATTTCACCGAAAATTGAGGGGCACTATGTCCACCCGCCGACAATTTCTGCGACGCCTTGGACTCGGAACTGCGTCACTTCCTTTCGTTTCAAACCTGAGTGCGTTTGCTTCTCCATTACGAGCGGCGACTCGGAAACAGCGACTTGTCGTGCTGTTCAGCCCGAATGGAACGGTTCCGTGGGATTTCTGGCCTGAGGAAGAAGGCGAGACGTTCACGATGAAACGAATTCTGGAGCCGCTGAAAGACTTCCAGAAACGCACCCTGATTATGAAGGGGCTATGCGACAAAGTCCGCGGAGACGGTGACAATCACATGCGAGGTATGGGATGTCTGCTGACCGGAATCGAGCTTTTTCCAGGCAACATTCAGGGTGGGTCAGACACACCTGCGGGCTGGGCGAGCGGCAGATCGATTGACCAGGAGATTGCTGGTTTCCTGCAATCAAAAGAAGAGACGAGAACCCGATTCGGTTCTTTGGAATTTGGAGTGATGGTTCCCGATCGCGCTGATACATGGACGCGAATGAGCTATGCCGGAGCCAACAGGCCGATTGCGCCGATTGATGATCCCTATCAGATGTTCAAAAAACTTTATGGGCAAGTCAGGGATCGTGACGTGCTGACGAGTGTTCTGGATCATGTTCAGGAAGACCTTCAGCGGATCAGCAAGGTCGTCTCTGTGGAGGATCGGCAACTTCTGGATGAACATGCGACGTTCGTTCGATCGATGGAAGAGCAACTCAAGGCAGCCAGAAACACGGAGGCTGATCATGTGGTCCCGGAACTCGAGAAAGGCATTCAGGAAGAGAATGACAATATTCCACAGATTACGAAAATGCAGATGGATCTTCTGGTGAACAGCTTCGTCAATGACTTTTCTCGAATCGCCACGTTTCAGATGACAAACTCTGTTGGCCAGCCGAGGATGCGATGGCTGGGAATCGAGGAAGGTCACCATGAGCTGTCTCATGAGCCGAATGAGAACAAAGAGGCGCATGAGAAACTGACAAAGATCAACAGATGGTACTGCGAGCAGTTGGCTTATCTCGTTCGTCGCCTCTCGGAGACACCCGAGCCAGGTACGGACGGGTCTTTGCTCGACAACACGTTGATTCTGTGGGGCAACGAACTCGGACAGGGGAACTCCCACACGCTGGATAATATTCCGTTCGTCCTGGTCGGCAACGGGCTCGACTTCAATATGGGACGATCCCTGCAGTACAAGAACGTGCCGCACAATCGATTGCTTGTTGCACTGGCTCACGGATTCGGGCACCACATCGAATCGTTTGGCAATCCGGCCTTCTGCCGTGATGGTGTCTTGACTGGATTGGTTTGAGGCGGCAAAGATTGCTGGCCGTGATGCGTCTGTGGATTTGCTGACCGGGGATGACTGCAGCGATGGCTGATCTGAGAGTTGCCATTATGCAGCCTTATCTGTTTCCCTACATCGGTTATTTTCAGCTGATTTCCGCTGTGGATCGATTCGTGCTTTACGATGATGTGCAGTGGATCAAGGGTGGATGGATCAACCGTAATCGAATTCAGATTCGTGGCGAACCCCACTACATTACGGTGCCGATTTCGTCTGATGGTCATCGGAAACCAATCCATCAGAGGCAATTGGCGGCATCGTATCCTCTGGCTGTCAGTAAGATTCTCGCGCAGCTGGAAGACGCGTATCGTCGTGCTCCATATTACCAGAATGTGCGAGATCTTGTTTCAGATTGTCTCAACACTGAAGGACGAAATGTCTGCGAATTGGTGATTCGATCGATGAAAAGCATCTGCTCGTTTCTCGACATCCAAACCCCACTGATTCGCTCAACATCTCTTCCGCCGATATCTGGCTGTGGCGTACATCGGGTGGTTGAAGTCGTTCGCCACCTCTCAGGTTTGACGTACATCAATGCCATTGGCGGGCGTGAGTTATATGCTCACGAAGACTTTCAACGCGCCGGACTGAGATTGCAGTTCCTGCTGACCGGAGATGTCCAGTATCCTCAGTTGATGGGACGATTCATTCCATCCCTTTCCATCATCGACGTGCTGATGTTCAATTCACCTCAGGAAACCAGAGAGCTGCTTGGGAAGTTTGAGTTGGTCCAATGAACGAAGATGCTGTAAAAGTACGTCGGATCGACCTTCTCTCTGCTTTTCCGACCTTGCGGATCTGTGAGTCAATCACTCTCGCGCTGAATCCGATTTCAGTGGTGGCGTCAATTATTGCTTCAGGCATTCTTCTGAGTGTTGAATCGCTGTTTGGCCGGCCTGGAACGGGAGAGTCCCGCGACGCTCTGTTCCGGCTGCTCATCGATCTCCGTGCCCTTGCCATTCGCGGGCTGGAAGCCGGGGTCGCCTCTTGGTTCAGCGTGACCCTCAGGATGGGAGTATTCACGTTTCTCGGGCTTTTGATTAGTAGATTCGTCGTGAACCGAATGTGCCGGCAGATGCCGGATTGCTCCACGAAAACTTCCGCGACTCAACGTTCGATTACGGCTGCTGTGACAGTGTGGGGGCTCGCCACTCTGCTGCTTTTCCCCGGCTGGATGGCTTTGCGATTAGGTCAGTGGTTTACGAGCCTGCTTGCCGGCTCATTCCATGCCGGCGTATTCTCTTCGTTGCCAGCGATTTTTTGCGGTGTCCTGTTCCTGATTGTATCGGTTGTTGTTCTCGCTGCCTGGAGTCTGGCGGCGACGTCGATTGCTGCAGAGAGTCGTGATGGTTTAGAAGCCTTTAGTTGTTGTTTGTCTTATTGTCTAAGTCGTCCAGTACGAGTGACCTGTCTCCTGGCCTTGAGTTGCGGGCTCAGTCATATGTTTGGACTTGCGACAGCGGCGCTGTGTGACGCGTCAGCCGCCCTTCAAAACGCAAGACCGTTAGAATCGGTGGTGCATCTTGATGGTGCCACCGTGCAGAACATCGCAGATTTGATGGGTCAGTCATTGGGTCTCAGTGCATTCATGACAGCATGTTCGATTGCCTATCTCCTGATCCGGCTCGTCGAAGACGGCGTTGCCCTCAGTCCGCGGTAAACAGCCGAGTTCTGAATGGGTGGTACGCAGCGGTCTGTTCACCCCTAGTGGCGGGAATTCAGCGGGGGCGGGCTTTCCGAATTTCCTCGACGAGTCAAAATTTTCCTGGCCAGTTTTATCGACTCCATTTCGATAACCCGAGCATGCGCGAGGTCAGACGTTGAGCGTGGCGAGTTTTCATAAGCCAGCCAGGTGACACCAAAGCGATTTCCCCCATTTGACCACGAGCTTTTCCACGGGTAATTCACCTCCTCAACCTTGCGGATGTGCCTTATGGATTCACACTTCGTTCGGCAACCTGTCCTGACGGCGAGCAAGGACGTTCTCGGTTACGAGTTGCTTTGTGGTGGAACCCCTGAATGCTCAATTGATCTCGCCAGAGAGCGCATCGTTCAGTCGCCGGGAGAAGGTGCACGCGTGTCAGAGTTTCTGACTCACCTGTCAGACGGTTTGCTGAGTTTTGTTCGACTGGATCGTCCTCAACTTGAGTTGCAGGAATATAAAACATTGCCGAACGATCGGTTCGTGCTTGAGATTCCTGAGTTCGAACTTCCCGACAGATCATTGGCAAACACCTGCCGAGAGGCGCGACGTCTGGGATATCGGGTCGTCCTGAACGATATCGTCGTTGAACCACGACTTCAGCCCATGCTCGACTGTATTGATCTGCTCAAAGTGGATTTTCCGGCATTGACGAACGAGCAGCATCGCCAGATCATCAAAGCGGCATCCGAGTATCACTTTGAAACAATCGCTGATCACATGCGAACTCCCGAAGAGTTCGATCGAGCGAGGGGCCTGGGATACCAGTACTTTCAGGGGAGCTTCTATTGCCAGCCGGATCTCAGAAATATTCGTCATCTGGCAACGGGGCAAATGCAGTTGCTTCAGGTTGTGCAGGCTGTCAATCAGCCGGAATTCAGCGTCGATGAGATCGATCAGTTGATTCGCCAGGATCTGACGCTTTCTGTCAAGTTGCTGAAATATCTGAATTCTTCCGCATTTGGCCTTCGCAGCAGGGTCAGTTCCATTCGGCAGGCCGTTGCCTTGCTTGGACATCGCCCATTACAACGATGGGTGACGCTCCTGTCTGTGGGCGAGTTGTGTCAGGGCAAGCCTCTGGTGTTGATGAACGTCAGTCTTATTCGGGCCCGATTCTGTGATGCGATTGGTGAAAGGATTTTGTCTGCTCAGGAGGGATCAGAGTGTTTTCTGATCGGACTCCTGTCGTTGCTTGACGCAATTCTTGATCAGCCAATGCAGCAGATTCTCGAACAACTGTCACTGTCTGCCACAATCATGCGAACGTTGCTTGGCGGAACAACTCGGATGGCGTCGATACTGGAGTTGGTTCAACTCCTTGAAGATGGTGATTTCCGTCGAATTGCCGCGATTGTCTACGAACTTCAGCTTGATGAAGCATTCATTTTCGAAGAATACCGGAAAGCCTGCGCATGGGCTTCCGACGTTTTCAGCGGGATTTAGGGTGCTGATCGGGGGCGTCAGCAGGCTTCAGCAGATTGTTCCAGCTGATGTTCTGAAGCATTGCGTAAAGCACAACGTTCACCGCCAATTTTGCCGCATCCTCTTCGACGTATCCATCGCAGGAAAGTGATGCCTGGTGCTCCAGCGCACAACTGATGTCGTATCGACTGTAAATCACGGCATACCGGCCGTCGATTTCAATGCCTTCCAGAATCGGGGGACCCTGCTCCGTTCGCATCGTCATGACGGCATTGTCCTGATTCGGGATCAGACGCCTGCGTCTGGTTGTCTCGATCTTGTGTCCAACAGTTTCTGTGAACATTTCATGGTCGGCTGGAATCTGTTTGAGTTCCTGATCTGGATACATCTGCCGAATGAGATCCCGAAAACTTCGATCGAAGTTGGGTGAGCCACAGCAGGCATCGGCGAACAGCACGCCGCCGCGGCTCAGGTAATCCCGAAGTGCATCCTGCTGCTGACCCGGGAACTGAAATCGATAACGACCATGCATGTAGACGATCGGAAAGCGACTCATCTCTTCGAGAGTTGGAGGGATTGCCTCAGGCCGCGTTGAGGCTGCAACTCCTACCGTTTGATTGAGTGATGTGAGTAGATTTCGCAGAGCTTTGGGAGCCGTATCCCAGCCACCGTTATGTCGCAGCTTGGCAATCTGCAAAAGTCCCCGTTCAATTGTCGCTGTTGCATTCTGCCTTCGTCCCGGAGCTTCTTCAAGTTTTTCCGGAGGTTCGCGTCCCGTCGCGTAGGCGACAACATTGACGCCAATTCGTGTCGCCCGAATCACGCGTTGACTCAGATCCGGATTCCGATTGGGGGGCTCATGCTTCATCCATTTTTGCCACAGGCATCCAATGTCTTCCGGCGAGTACATGATCGAGGTTCGACAGCCAAAATCAACGCCCCACAATTCCACTCCGTCAGCATTCAGCAGATACTCGCTTCGGTAGACTGGATGGTCGGCCGTCAGTCGCTGAAGCGATGCATCTCCCTGTGGAAACATTCGCGTAATGAGTTCTCGAAATGAGCCGTCAAATCCTTTGCCGTCGCAGTTTCCGACGGCAAAGATGAATCCTCCGGAATCGACGTAGTTGCGAAGCCAACTCACCTGCTGATCGTTCAGTCGGATGGCGTCGCGGCCGGAAATGAACAGAATAGGAGCCTGTCCGAGTTCATCGACAGCGGTCTCCGCACGCAGGCGGCTGAGTGTCACAGTCTGGCTGATCAGTCGTGGCGGCCATTGTGGAAGGCCATCGATATGCTCGACCAGATTGACGACGTCGTAGGGATGTCGATTCCATTCTCCACCGTCCTGAGACTCGCCGTTCGGAGACACGTAGTCCAGCTTATTGATGACGACACGGGATAATCCTTTCGAAAGAAACAACAACGCCATCGACGTTCCCAGTTGCGGATGTCCTTCAGCCCCCCCAGCTCCTCGCCACGAACCGTCGGGAAGCTGAGCATTGACAAGCCAGTCAGCCCCCTCTCGGTACCAGTCATACCTGCCAAAAAAACGGACGCCCGTCATTCGTCCGGCGCGTTCCAGTCCATACATGTAATACAGATGATTGCCACCCGCGACTGGAGCCGGATCGGAAGCCACGCTGAAATGTTCCGCCATCCATCCACGGCCACGTTCAAGGGTAACACTTGGTGTCGGAATGCCGCAGCAATCTGGTCGTCCCTGGGCATCAATATCACTGTCATCGGGCAGCATACGACTGGTGATCGCAACGGTCGACAATCCCGCGACTGTCATGCTTCCGCTGATGCGGCCACCCGTCGAATAGACAAATGAACCGTCGGGGTTCTGGTTTTGAGACCAGATGTCATGAGCCCGCTGCCACGTTTCACGGGATACCTGAAACCCGGCGTATGCGGCGTCCCGGAGAGCGAGGATTGCGTACTGTCCGTTGCTTGCATCCCCGCCGCCTCTTGCGCCTCCGCTCTGCAGGCTGTATCCCCAGTATCCTGTTCCCGGGCCATCAACCACCTGACTCTCTTCAATCAACTGAGCGAGCCGCTGAATTCGCGGCAGGTCCCGGTCAAATTGTTCTGCTGCACACAAAGCCATGACAGCAAGCGACGTCTCGTAAATCTGTGCGGGCCCATCGGCACCTTCGGGGCCAATGGAGCGAAGGAAATTCAGGCCTGCCTGGACTTCCGGGGAGTTCACTGGAACATCGCTGTTGATCAGGGCCATGACGGCGAGCGCCGTGGTTCCGATGGTGTACTGTTCTCCCGCAATATTCCATGATCCGTCATCGGCCTGCTGAGCTTTCAGGTAATTGCAGCCTCGCTCCAGCGAACGTTTGACCGAAGCTCGAAGTTGCTCATCTCGCGGTGGTTGATCCTGTCCTGTTGCTTCCGTCGAAGTGCAAAACAACAGTCCCGCGAGAACCACACGCAGCAGAAAGATCTCAAATGCGCTGAAATCACTTCGATCCTGCCACATGCTCGGTCCCCCCAATTGAAGATTCAGCCCGCATGCGACCAACAATTTTCGAGATGACCTCGGCAGCATCCTGAATCTCTTTTGCTGTATTCTGACAACTCAGGGAGATTCGAATAGTCGACCGGCAGTCCTCCGGGGCGACTCCCATCGCCAGCAGAGCCGGAGCGGGTTCTGCCGAACCACTGGCACAGGTGCTCCCGAGAGAACAAGCAATTCCGGCAAGGTGAAGATTCAGCAGGAGCGATTCTCCGGTGACCCCCGGAAACGCAATACTTAACGTATTTGGTAATCGTGGGGCAGATCGGCCATGAATGATGACCGGAGCTGAATGAAGTTGCAGCAATTCCTCGAGACGATCTCGCAGCTCGGTCATGAATCGTATTCGCTCGTGCGATTCGGCTTGCCACAACTCCAGAGCCGCGGCCATTCCGGCAATCAGCGGAACCGATTCGGTGCCCGCTCGCCGACCACTCTCCTGATGTCCGCCCTGCAACAGCGGAGGAATTCGAAGTCCTTTGCGAAGTAACAGGCCTCCAACGCCTCTTGGTCCATGAAATTTATGAGCACCAAATGCCAGAGCTGAACAGTTCAACTGACGAAAACTGATCGGGATCTTGCCCGTCGCCTGCACTGCATCGACGACCAGTGGAACCTGATGCTGCTGGCAGAGTGCACCCAGTCGCTGAATATTCTGAATAACACCGGTTTCATTATGAGCAAGGATCACACAGACCAAACGCAGGTCAGGCCACGGAAACGCTGTCATCGCATCGTCAACCAACAGGCCGGCGTGGTTCACGGGCATGACCAATCGATCGAATCCCGCTGATACGGCTTTTCCAACGGCTTCAGACACCGCAGGGTGCTCACCCGCAGTCAGTGCGATTATGCCTTGCCTGCGGTACGCAAAGCCATGAATTGCCATGTTCAGCGATTCTGTTCCGCCACTCGTGAAGATCAGCTCCGAGGGATCGGCATCAAGAATTTTCGCGATCGACTCCCGGCTGTCTTCGAGAACAGTCCGAGCCGCACGACACGAGTCGTGTGCACTGCCCGGATTGGCAAACGCCACTTTCCAGCATTCATTCATTCTGGCAAGGACACGATCATCGATTCGTGTCGTTGCGTTATTGTCGAAATAAATGCGTGGCTGAGTCATTTGGACAGCATTACGACTTATCGGTGCTCACGCGGACCTGGAGAGCTCCCAGCATCTTCGTAATACGTTCTTCCATTTTGTTGATGCGCAGAACGTTTTCCAGCACGATGGCCCGACGTTCATTGCTGCAATGGATGATCAGGCGGCCAGACCCCAGCAAAATGTATTCAAACAGGTCGTTGATCTCCTTGTCGATTCGCAGGTTCGGGGCAGAAAACCGCTCAAGATTACTCAGGAATCCATGGTGATGGAGCAGTTCATTTCCTTTGACTTCCCAGTAGTCAAAGCGACGACTGATCAGAACCCAGACATAAAGGCCCAGCATGATGATCGCGTAAATCATGTAGAAAGAAGAGTTCGCCGCGGGCTTGATACTCAAAAGACCATCGAGAATCCTTGGAGCAAGCCCGGGTTTCATCGTAAATAGAAACCACAGACCGATCACCAGAGCCGATATTGCAAAGAACCACGTCAGTGATGTTGTTCGCGGAAAATCGAACGAGATCACCACCATATTGATGGCAAAGACAATGAGGAACAATCGAGCACAATTGTGATGGTACGTACTGGCCGCAGGAGACGCTGCGGGTGTCTGCGAGGCAGCGGGAGCAGTGCCGGATGAAGACTCTGTCTGCGGTTCTGCCGCCGTTTTGGGGGTTACTGATAAACGATCGATGGAAGCATGTACTTCATCCTGAGGGATTCCGCCCTTCGCCCACATGAAGATGGAGCAAAGAATTGCAGTGACCACGGTCGGGTACAAAAAGACAATCTTCGGATACGAAACGAGAAACACTCGTTCGCTCTGATCCTCTTCAGAGGGACTTTTCGTCGCTGCTGACACCGATAGATCCGAAGGTGTGCCCTGACTCATGTGTGTTTCCTCTTCCGGCGAAATAGCTGGCTCTTGCCGCAAAACGTTCTGGAACAGCACTTTAGCGACCGGAATCCGGTCTTGCCAGAGATCCGGACACGGGCATGGATCAGCAGAGAACGCATGGATCAGAGTGCAGGATCATTCTTTCCTGCAGAGTTTTTTCTGGTTCGGAGGGCGAACGCATGCCGGCAGTTTCACATCACGATCTGCAGAATGCAGCCGAGGAGCATGCAGATCACCAATGTCAGAGGAAGGGAAACGTGCCAGCGGAGCAGCGTCAGGAAGGCGACAGTCGTGACCATCAGTGCGTCCAGTCGCAGCGAAGAAGGGACTGGATAGGAGAATTCGACGAATGCGAGCTGCATCTGCCTGACGTCCTGAAACAAAGTGGCCAGGAGCATGTTGGCTCCCAGTGTGGAGATCACGCCGACGACCGAAGCTGTGATGGCCGTCAGGGATGCGCTGAGCCATGACTTTTGAAGGAGCCTTTCCATGAATGGGGCCCCGAGAAAGATCCAATAGAAGCAGGGAACAAACGTGACCCACGTCGTCAGCAGCGCCCCCAGCGTTCCGGCGATCAGCGGGTGCATGCCTTCGCTGTGTCGAAAGGCTGCAAGAAATCCGACAAACTGCACGACCATGATCAGCGGACCGGGTGTCGTCTCAGCAAGCCCGAGCCCATCCAGCATTTCGCCTTTCTCCAGCCAGTGAAAGTGATTCACGGCCTGCTCGTCGACATAACTCAGGACCGAATAGGCACCCCCGAACGTCACGACCGCAGCTTTGCTGAAGAAAACAGTTGACTCGACAAACACGCTGTCGCTTCCGAAATACTTTGCTGCTGCAACAATCGGAGCGAACCAGAGGGGCAGGCAAATTGCAGACACCAGCAGGACTCTGCGAATGGATGTGTCGGGTCGGGTCAGAACCGGTGCGGCTGCGATTGAGTCATGAGTGGTCCTGACTGTGGATTTTGGTCGGAAGTATTCCGGTGAAATCCGATGTCCGACAAATCCAACGACAGCCGCGAGTGCAATCACCGCCGGGAATGGAAGAATTCTGAGCCAGAGAAGGAGGAACGTGACGATAGCAAGACTGATGAGCACTCGATTGTGCAGAACCTTTTTTCCAACTCGGATCACGGCCTCAACGATGACGGCCAGAACCGCGCACTTCAGTCCGATGAAGATGGCCTGGAATTGTCCGGAACCGCTCAGCGTCACATACAGATAACTCAGCAGCAGGATCGATACAAATCCGGGCAGGATGAACATCAGTCCCGCCAGCAGTCCGCCGCGAACTCCGTGCATCAGCCATCCAATGTAGGTGGCCAACTGCTGAGCTTCCGGACCAGGTAACAGCATGCAAAAGTTGAGTGAGCTGAGAAACCGCCGTTCATCAAGCCATTTTTTTTCTTCAACGATAATTCGATGCATCACCGCGATCTGAGCTGCGGGACCGCCAAAACTAAGCAACGCGACACGAAGCCAGACACAGAACTCTTCGCGAAACAGCACTCGTCTGTCGACGATGGTTTCAGAATCTTCCGCAGATGCCACATCATCTGACTTCATTGCGAGAGCTCAGGGCGATTCACCACTTCATCCGGCAGCAAGTGTCCCATTTTTTCTTTCTTTGCTGCCATATAGCCCGTTCGGCACTGATGCGGCGGCGCGATGATCGGAACCTGCTCCACAACATTCAGGCCAACACCCGAATACACAAACGCGTCGGTCTTTTTGGGATTATTGGTCAGCAGGCGGACGGATGTCAGTCCGAGATCCTTCAGGATCTGAAGTCCCACCATGTAGTCTCGCATATCGGCCTTGAAGCCCAGTCGATGGTTGGCCTCCACTGTGTCGAGTCCTTCGTCTTGAAGCTTGTAGGCCTTCAGTTTGGCCAGCAGCCCGATTCCGCGTCCTTCCTGAGGCAGATAGACGACAGCGCCGGTGCCCTCCTCGTGAATCATCTGCATTGCAATTCGCAATTGATCACCGCAGTCACAACGGAGCGAATCCAGAACATCGCCTGTAAAGCATGACGAGTGCATTCGAACCAGTGGAGCGCTGGCTTTGCTGAGGTCTCCCCACACAAGTGCCAATGGTTCCTGATTTTCGTGGGCAACCTGGTAACCGATGACCGTCGGAGTTCCAAATTCGGCAGTCGGAATGGGAACCGACACGACTCGAGTCACCAATTGTTCACGAAGTCTTCGAAATCGAATGAGATCCTCAATAGAGATCATCGGAATCTGATACTGAGCTGCCAGTTCCTGAAGCTCGGAAAAATCCGCCATGCCATGACCACGCTGGCTGCAGATTTCAATCAGAGCGCCGACCGGTCGGAGTCCCGCCAGTCGCATCAGATCAATGGTGGCCTCTGTATGACCTGCTCGACGCAGGACTCCACCGTCCATCGCCATTAACGGACTGACATGGCCCGGCTGCAGAAACTCGTCCGACGTGGAGTGCGGTTCCGCCAGTGCGCGAATCGTTCGAGCTCGATTGATCGCGCTGACCCCGGTTCCGGCCGTCACGTGATCCACAGGGCGAAGAAAGGCTGTCTTGTTTGGCGCTGTGTTGCTGGATTCGTCGACAACCGGTCTCAGTTTCAGTCGGGAAGCGTCATCTGCGGTGACGGGCACGCACAGGGTTCCTCGACCAATTCGCAGCATGAAGTCGACCTGCTCGGGAGTGATCGACTCCGCAGCACAGACAAAATCGCCTTCGTTTTCTCGTTCCTCATCGTCAACGACGATAATCGTCCCCCCGGCCTTGAGTGCATCAAGGGCCTGCTGGATTGATTGCAGTGGCACGGCGGTTTTGATCCTGCTGGAGACTTCGGCGTGAAACAGACTCTCCGGAATTCTACTCCGACAATGTTCCGAAAAGTAGAGAACCCTGATTTTGGGAGAATCGACCACGAGCAAAAAACGGACTGAACGACATTCATCAGGCCACTTGTCCATGCCGTGAGCATGGTTCAGGATGTGCGGAATCGGAATGCCTCCTGCGATCGCGAGTTGCCCTTTTTGCGGGAATCCCCGGATGAGCAAAGTGTGCGGAGAGAATTGTGTTCGCCGGAGTCACGTCCGCCGTGTGGATGCACCAGTGGCCGAAGAAAGCTTTCATTATGGTAACCGGTGACGCGAATCGCCCGGGAGATTCTGACGCAGGGCGCTGTCGATCAGGAACGTCGAAAGGATCGCCTCGATGGCTCTTACTCTCGTACGAAAGGCGGCATTGAGACAGATGTGAGTTTGATGGCAGTTTCAGGCAGGCGAAACAGCTCAGGCGACGTCAGCCGACTCCGATGAAGGAATTGTCAGCTGCAGGAATTCTGCCGGCTCAGTTCATGGAATCGCCCGGTGTTTGCATGGACGGCGACAGGCGTGATGAGCGGTGCCCCCTCCGCTTTGATTTCCGAGCGGAGAAAGGCGAAACGCCGATCACTTCATAAACATGGAAAAACGCTTCAAACCTGCGGCGAGACTGCTAAGATTCGCCCCCCGCGCGAAGATCGTTCGTTTCGACTGACCAGTGTCCGCCCGTGGCACACTGCGGAACCTCTTCCTGGCTCGTGCAAGCGCGACGTTCCTCTCAAGGTGCAAACAAATGACGACCTACTTCCCTGAAGTTGATAAGATCCAGTTCGAAGGCCCTTCTTCTCGTAATCCCCTCGCGTTTCGATACTACAACGAATCGGAAGTGGTTGAGGGACGCTCGATGAAGGACTGGTTGAGATTTGCCGTCTGCTACTGGCACACCTTCCGAGGTAACGGTACCGACCCATTCGGCGCGCCCACTTTGAAACGCCCGTGGGATGACGGATCGGATTCTCTGGACAACGCCCTGCGTCGGGTTGATGTGGCGTTTGAGTTCATGACAAAACTCGGAGTGCCTTATTACTGCTTTCATGACCGCGATGTCGCCCCCGAAGGCGCCACGCTCCGAGAAAGTAACGCGAACCTGGATACCATTGCTCGCAAGCTCAGGGAGGCTCAGAAAGCAACGGGCATCAAACTGTTGTGGGGCACGGCCAATCTGTTCTCGCATCCTCGCTATCTCCATGGAGCCGCCACCAGCCCGAATGCGGATGTCTTCGCGTACGCCTCCGCTCAGGTGAAAAAAGCCATTGAGGTTACTCAGGAACTTGGTGGTGAAAACTACGTTTTCTGGGGCGGTCGTGAGGGCTACATGTGCTCATACAACACAGACATGAAGCGTGAGTTGGATCACCTGGCTAGATTCATGCTGATGGCCCATGACTATGCGAAATCGATCGGATTCAAGGGGCAGTTTCTGTTCGAACCGAAGCCGAAAGAGCCGACCAGGCATCAATACGATTTTGATGCTGCAGCATGTCTGAACTTTATTCGTCAGTATGGTCTCCTCGATGTTGTGAAATTGAATATCGAAACAAACCATGCGACTCTGGCTGGTCACTCGATGATGCACGAACTGGAATACGCTTCGATTCAGGGCGTTTTGGGAAGTATTGACGCCAATACTGGTGACCTGCTGCTGGGCTGGGATACGGATCAATTCCCCACGGACATTTACCTGACGACTCAGATCATGCTGGTGCTGATGAAGCAGGGTGGTCTGCATTCCGGTGGAACCAACTTTGATGCCAAGGTTCGTCGCGAGAGCACTGATCCGATTGATCTTTTCCACGCTCATATTGGAGGAATGGATGCGTTCGCTCGCGGATTGAAGATCGCTGCTGCGATACGAGCTGACGGTATTCTCACCGACTTTGTTCGGCAGCGTTACAACAGCTATGACACCGCCATTGGTCGCAGAATTGAAAACGGTATGGCCAGCTTCACGGAACTCGAAAGCTACATCTTCGAGAAGGGTGAAGCGGCCCCAAGTCCAAGTGGTCGTCAGGAAATGCTGGAAAATCTGATCAACAGGTATATCTGAACTTACTCCGGCAGCGGTGCTCCCCGCGTCATCTCGAAATGACAGGACTGACTAACGGAATGGCTCGTCCAGCCTGCCTTCTCCTGCTTCAGGAGAAGGCGGCGGACCTGATGATTTTGAGCGTCGTTGGGTTCGGATTGGTCGAAGTCAGGTTCGACGCCGACTCGTGACATCAGACCTTAAGTGTTCGATCCTCGTTGTCGACCTGAGATCGACCGTCAAATCACAAGGGTCTGGCCGGTCGATCACATCCCGACTCGATCATTGTGTCTGATCGGATGCCCTCGAATGCTTCTCGCTGTTGAAACTTCATCTTCCATCGGTTCCATTGCTTTAATGTCAAATGGTGTGATGGTTGCAGAGCGACAATTGGGTACTTCTGGCCCGCGTCATGCTCAGACACTGGTCCCGGAGCTTGATCGCCTCCTCAGGGAATTGGGTTCGACTGCTGAGAGCATCGAGGCGATAGCGATCAGTATTGGTCCCGGTAGCTTTACCGGGCTGCGAGTTGGTCTGACATTTGCAAAGACTCTTGCGTGGTTGAATCAGGCACCGCTTCTGGCCATCGATACCCTGCAGGCGATTGCCCAGCAGGCTGCTTCGGCTGAGCCGATCGTGACGGCCGTCTGCGACGCTCAGAGAGGCGAGTTGTTCGCTGCCAGCTATGAACTGGACTCATTATCCGGGCTTCGCCATCGTCTCGGTGACATTCGAGTCCATCAGATTACTGACCTGATACCAGAGCACACGGTGATTGGACCCTTGCCTGCCGGGCTGCGGGAGCGTGTTGCTGCGTCCCGAGTCATGGCCTCTGAGTCGGTCTGCATGCCGAGAGCCTCGACGGTCGCGCGCCTTGGGGACGAGATGCTGAAGAATTCCCGATTTTCCAGCCCGGAAACGCTTGAGCCGGTCTATATTCGCGTCAGCTATGCTGAGGAAAAACGACCAGCTTCACCGCAAAGTCCGTGAGCAACTGACGCGGCCGGATGACTTGATCGGCAGGATTTGCCGATGCTTGATCAGCTGTGAATATAAAACAGACAGCCGACTTATGAAAGCTTACGTGACCGCCACAAATCGATACAACCTCCATTGAATGATCCGGCACGAAGGTCGTAAACTCGACTCGTCTCGAGGTGCTCTTCGGGCGGCGAATCGGACTGAATGTCATCAGCAGTTCATCGCCGCAGTTGTTTCAGGTTGGGCCACGACTGCAAAGGAATGCAGATGTTTTCTTCACGCCACGCCATGATGGCCCTTCTCTCGTTGTCACTCTTCACGTCCGGCTGCGCCTCCACAACAACATCGAACACCGCCCGTACGGCAAAAGAGCAATTGTTGTTGTCAAATGCTGTTGATCAATCTCTCGAGAAGATTGATTTCACGCCCTTGTATGGCCAAAAAGTTTTCATCGAAGAAAAGTATCTTGAATGCGTCGACAAGAATTACATTCTTGGCTCTATTCGGCACAGAGCCCTGCGTGCAGGGGCTGTGCTCACGGGAACATCTGACGATGCGGATGTGATCATGGAGGTTCGCAGCGGCGGAGTTGGAACCGACAATACGGAACTTTACGTTGGAGTTCCTGAAATGCCGCTGCCCGCCGGGATGATGACACCTGAAGTACGGCTGGCGGAAAAGAAATCCCAGACGGGTTATGCGAAACTCGGATTGGTTTTGATCGACGCGAAGACGAGGAACGTCCTTGGGGACGGAGGTGTTACGATGGCAAGGTCTGATGACAACAATTGGCTGGTTCTCGGCATGGGACCGTGGCAGGATGGCTCTCTGAAAGGTGAAGTCGCGACGGCTCAGCGTATTCCGCACGGCATGAAGACCAATCGGTTGCCTTCCTCAGTTGCTTTTGATTCTCCGAATCGCGACGGCTCGGCCGTTCGTTACGCGAGCGATCCGAAGATCAAGGAGTGAAATCTTCGTCACGAAGCTTGGGCGATCTCATGGTTGTCGACGACAGGAAGTCTATTCGCGCCGTGGCGGCCCTTCGCTTGAGTTTCCTGCGGGGGGGGCTGGAAGACGCGTGAGTAAGAAGTCAGATGACCCGAGCTGGCTGCTTTGCGAGAGCTTAAGATCCGGCGCTCTTTGCACGATGGGTTGCTGATTTCGGCTGAATCGTTTCACAGAAAGACGGATTATGGCGAAGATTTTCTGAGCGTTCGGGCAAGACGCCGGGCGATCTCCTCGGCTATGCTGCTGGCTCTCTGACTCTCGTGCGATTCACAATGGTTTTCTCCGGACAGCATCGCTGATTGATTGATATATGGCTCATCGCGGTGTTCAGCTTCCCGTGCATCAGAACTGGAGTTGCCATAACTGTGGTGGCTGCTGTCGGGAGCATCAGATTATCATCACCGATGCAGAGAAGAAACGGCTCGATCAGCAGAACTGGACGGCCGAGGATGGTGTGCCGACGGATCGGCCACTGATCGTGAGGCATGGTACCCAGTGGCGTCTGAATCATCAGGCTGATGGAGCCTGCGTATTCCTCGATGGTCAGGGATTGTGTCGGATTCACGCGAGGTTTGGCGAGCCAGCGAAGCCCCTGGCGTGCCAGACGTATCCGTACGCGATCCATCCTGCCGGAGCCGCCGTGACGACCAGTCTGCGATTCAGCTGTCCATCGGTCGTTCAGAACATGGGACCGTCGGTGGCGTCCCAGCGTATGTTTGTCGAAAAGCTGGCAAAGCAGATCGTTCCCGCCAGCTATCAGTCACCTGCAGCGCCGGAGCTCAGGCCGGGGCATAAGCTGGAATGGGCGGATTTCATGAAACTGCAGGCTTACCTGGAACGTGGCCTCAGTGACGGCACCGTCGGCTTTACGACTCGTCTCCTGCGTGTGCTTTCGTGGCTCGATCTTCTGGAACAGGCGCAGGGAGAAGTTCTTTCGGGGGATCGGCTGGGGGAATTACTCGCTGTTCTCCATGAAGCGTCCGTGCGAGCGCAGCCGGATGATGATCTTCCTTTGATTCGGCCGGTTCGAATTGGCCGCATTCTGTTTCGGCAACTGGTCGCACAACTGCTCCGTCATGACACGGAACTCACGGTGCAGAGCGGACTCTATGGACGAATTCAGCTTCTGATCAATGGGCTGCGGTTTACAGCCGGCCTTGGAGCGATTCCGACACAGGATGATCCGCGTTCGGTCCAGACGGCCTTCGGAAAGAGAATTCAACCTCTGAAAACAGTGCGTTTTTCGGATCTGGAGCAGTCGTTTCGCGGGCGCAACCCTGAATTTCACGAACTTATGACTCGGTATTTTCGAGTCCGCATTCAGGGCATTCATTTTTGCGGAGCTGCCTACTACGATATGTCAGTCATTGAGGGTTTCAGGGCACTGGCGCTGATGTACCCGGCGGTGCTCTGGGTGGCAAGGCTGAGGGCAGCGCAGGTCGGACGAATGGAATTGCAATTGGCCGATGTTCAGGCAGCCCTTGCAATTCTGGACCACAACTCGGGATATTCGCCTGTTCTTGGAAGTCGGTCCTCGCGGAGACGACTCAGCCAGCTTGCGAAACTTCAGCAGATTACTGCGTTGTGCGGTTGGTATAGTCAGTAACATGTTGTCTTACTTGATTGGATCGAACTTTGGGCCTGTGTAAAGTTGATCGCGTTCACAAGGGGATTCAATGGATTCACGTTTTTAAGGTCAGCATTGTTCGCTGCTGAACGCACGCGAGCGATGTGCTGGCAGGTTTCGGATCCCTCCTCCATCGAATCGAGAACACGCTTCCAGTTTGATTTCGAAAGATCACGTTTTGCCAGCCAGCATCAATAATTACAGCGACGCCGTCCGCTGGCTCTACGATCGCATTGACTACGAACGGATTCGCCCGCCGGCGCAGTCAAATCCGTTTCGACTTGAACGCATTGAAAAACTGCTGAAGCTGATCGGTTCGCCGCAGGAAAGCATTCCTGCAGTTCATATTGCCGGGACCAAAGGCAAAGGGTCAACAGCGGCGATGATTGATTCCGTTCTGCAAGCTGCCGGAATTCGATCGGGCTTGTTCACGTCGCCGCATATCGAGCAGTTTGAGGAACGCATGCGCGTCTCCGGACGAATGCCGGATCCGGTTCAATTGACTCGGCTGGTCGCCGCACTCTGTGACTTACTGCAGCAGGCGGAAATGGACGCAAATGATCGGATTCCGACATTTTTTGAGGTCACAACGCTGCTGGCCTGGATGTATTTTCAGGAAGAAAGAATCGAACTCGCTGTGCTGGAGACGGGACTTGGCGGACGTCTGGATTGCACGAACGTCTGTACCCCGAAAGTAACTGTCATCACGAGCATCGGACTGGATCACACTCATATTCTGGGTGACACGCTGTCACGCATCGCTTTTGAGAAGGCCGGTATTCTGAAACGGTCGATCCCTGTGATTCAGGGGCAACTTCCGGGTGATGCCGATGCTGTCGTCGATGCCAGAGCCAGAGAACTCAGCTGTCCTCGTTTCGTCTGCGGTCGGGATTTTGCATGGCATGTTGATCAGCCACAGGGGCGTTCACAAACGAATCGACGATCACAGCAGATTTCCATTCTGACTCCTCAGAGAAATTATCCAGTACTGAATGTTCCTCTTGTGGGTGATCATCAGGCGCATAACGCGAGCCTCGCCGTGATGGTGTGTGAACTTCTTGCCGGTCATGGATTTCCACAACTTGAGCCCTCGGCAATCGTCGAGGGAATTGAGCGGACAAAGTGGCCCCTGCGATTTGAGGTCATTGAAGGCCATCCGCAGATTGTCCTCGACGCTGCTCATAATCCAGACTCGATGAAAGCCGTCGCAGGAGTTCTTGGGAAGTCCGAATGGTTGAATCGTCGTCGAGTTCTTGTGTTTGCCGCATCGGCGGACAAGGACTCGCGTTCGATGCTTGAGATCATTCTGCCCCACTTTGATGACGTTGTACTGACCCGATTTCTCGGTAATCCGCGCAGTGTTCCCCCGGAACAGCTTCTTGAGACGACCTGCAATCTTTGTGACACGATCATGAAGCCTGTTGCTCGCCATACTGCGGTAACACCGGCGATTGCTCTCGATACCGCAAGGAAACTCGCCGGAGCGAACGGTGTTGTGGTCGTCACCGGGTCTCTGTTTCTCGCGGCAGAATCGCGGGGACTCCTGCTTCGATCTGCATCGTAGGGATTTGCACGCCTGCGCGGGCAGCACAAGGCGAGCGACCTTCATGACACACGGTCGAGATTCGTCCACTGACTTCAAAAGACTCAGGCACCAGTCTGAATGGAATCGCCAGGTGGCAGTGGCCGGTGTCAGGATCTGTGATTGGATGGCTCGACACTGCGCCAGAAACTCCAATAGTGCCTGTAACGGCTGAAACTGATGTTCCAACAGGAGTTACGGCTTAAAATCGGAGTGACAAAAACAGTCAGAAGTCACTGCGAGTGATTTTCCCGGATTCCGATTCAATCTGAATCCAATCGACTTCACATGGGGCTGTCCCGCGAGGGAAGTAAAGGCGAACGATCCCCAGCGTTTCAGTTGAAGGAATCGTTACGCAAATTTCTTCCCATTCGGCGTTGTTTTTTTTCCAGTCGATTCGCCTGGCTTCGCCCGAGGGGCCATCCGGCAACCAATCCACATGTGCATCCCCGGGCATGCTTCGGATGCGAAACGAAAAGGACGTCGGACCCTCGTGTCGTCCGGCGGAGAATCCGAGAAAGCTGTTTTGACTGTGTTCAGTGACAATCAGCGAACCGTCGTGGACAAGGGCTTTCAAGCCGCGGAGCTTCCATCCCATCATGGCGGGATCTTCGTCGTTCGTTGATGAGGTTTGGGTCTTGTTTGTCGTTCGTTCTGAACGCCGATTCTGCTTCGGTTGACCCTCGTTTTCGGGATGATACTTCGAGGGATCAAAGGCTGGATTTGAGATCGGGACCACAGCCTTCGTTGTCTGAAGAAACGCTGAGATCTGATCGTCCAGATCTTTTACGACGTCAGGGTTCAGATCCGCCACATTGTTCTTTTCTGAAATGTCCTTCAGCAGATCGAACAACAGGTATCGATGTGCTCCATCGGGGCCTCCGTGAAAGATGCGGATCAGCTTCCAGTGATCCTTGTGAATAGAAACCGCCGGAGGCAGCCACTCAGGAACACTCGGAGAGTGGGGAAAAAACTGCACAACACCGGTGCGATTAATGGATTCTCCGCGAAGAGCAGGAAGGAGGCTGATACCATCAAAGGTCTGGTCCCGGGCGACTGCCAGTCTGAGCCCATCAAGCAACGTTGGGTAATAATCTTCGCTTTGAACAATCGCATCACTTCGGCTTCCGGGTTGCGTGACTCCGGGCCATGAAATCACGCACGGCACGCGTGTACCGCCTTCGAACATCGAAGCCTTGCCGCCTCGGAGTGGTCGGTTGCTTGTGGGGACAACACCATGAACATCGCTGTACATATTGCCGCCGTTATCAGCCGTGAAGATGATAATCGTTCGATCGGATAACTGAAGACGATCCAGCGTATCCAGCAGAGTTCCAATCGCCTGATCCATACTTTCAATCATCGCTGCATAAACAGGACAGCGCTGTTCGTCATTCGGATTGACTCGTTCTGCATGCTTTGCGATGAGGTCTTCTTTCGCATCGAACGGAGCATGAACGCTGAACATCCAGTAATTCAGGAAGAAAGGCTGATGACGATTAGCCTCGATCCATAAAGAAGCGTCTTTTGCCATGCGGTCTTCGATGTGTTGATCCGGCACGTCAGGATCCGGGTCAAAGTTTTCAAACTTCCAGGGAGCCACATAGCTGCCCGCCGGTCCAGGTCCGAAATGATGCGGCAGATCGATATCAAATCCCTGCTGGAGAGGTGAGTATGGCTCGCGACCCAGATGCCACTTGCCAAAATGGCCTGTAGCATAACCCGCATCCTTCAATGTCTCGGCCAGTGTGCGATACTCTGTCTTCAGCCGAGTGACAGTACGTGGCTGGACAGATTTTTGATCTGAGGGTGCTCGATCTGCAACCGATGCTTCAAGCACAACCTCAGGTACATGGCAGCTGGGTGTCGTGATGCCGGTTCGAGCAGGACTGAGTCCTGTCATGATCGCTGATCGAGTCGGGGAACACAGCGGACTTGCCGAGTATGCTCGCGTGAACAGCATTCCGCGTTTTGCAAGACGGTCCAGATTTGGCGTCTGATGGTACGTCGTATGGCCGTAGAGCGTTGTGTCAGACCAGCCAAGATCGTCAGCCAGAATAAAGACGACATTCAGTGGATGATCTTTCGCACAGCACATGTCCGGAACGAGGAGTGCCATCAGGCAGCAAGTCGCGAAAGAACTTCGATGCATAAAGCAGGCCTCTGTGGAATGGATTTGGAAGGGCGATGATGCCATAACAGGGATAAAAGCAGTACCAGCAGACTTCTGACTGGTCCGGATGTTTCCTGGAGACATGCCAATTGCTGCCATGAGTCACTTGATGACATTAATCATACGGATCCCTGCGTTCTAATAAACGGCCTGTATGCCTATGGTGTGTCGTTGTGGTTGTTAAGCCTGTTGTCATCTCTCAGATGACGACCGGCTTGTCGAGTTCGCGTCGAACAGGCACAAACTGTCCGGCATGCATCATGGGATGAGTTGCGATCAGCAAAAACATCGAGCCGATCGTGGGGAACATGCCGCGGAAATGTTCCGGGCTGGGATCGTCCAGCTTTTCGGCGGGGTATGCGTCGAGACAACGAATGACAGCCGCATGGACCTTTGCCGCCAGATCTACATATTGCTGTCGAGTGAAAAAGTCTGTCGGATTGTCGCTGACAGAATTTTCCTTCGAATGTTTGTGGTCAAAGTCCTCCGGCAATTTGGGAGCCGCTTCCGGCTGAATTGCATTCAGCAGTCCGCATTCAGAACTGATCAGATGTCCGAGTTGCCACGCAATATGATTGCATCCCTTCCCCGGTCGTTTTAAAAGTTCTGCGTCGGATAGATCGCCAATGTATGAAT
>JBKDRW010000048.1:0-18207 GCA_046341255.1 Planctomycetota bacterium | reverse complement strand
GGCTCGAGTCTTGATGAAGCCGAGAAGAAGTTCTCGTTCTTCTGCTGCCTTCACATCTTTGGTGCTTTT
Source organism: Planctomycetota bacterium (assembly GCA_046341255.1). Taxonomy (GTDB): domain Bacteria; phylum Planctomycetota; class Planctomycetia; order Planctomycetales; family Planctomycetaceae; genus SXXK01. The sequence continues at coordinate 18,138 of JBKDRW010000048.1, read as the reverse complement.
AGCCGGAGTCGATGCGGACTCTCGTTTTTGCTGATAGGCTTTGGACAGCATGTCTGCAGCGGAGCCAGCGGTCTGAAGAGACGACGCGGCGGTCGGCCGGGACGATGGCTCGGAGGACAATTTCCTCGCTTCCTTCTTTTTGGAGGCTTCCAGATCCTTCATCAGATCTGCCATCGATGGTTTGCGTGTTGTCGGGCCGCCCGGCGAAACGGATGGAGCTGAAGGACGACGCTCGGGAGATGCAGACTCAGGTGAAGGTCCGCTGAGTACATCCATGGGATCAAAATCATCCGAGGCGCTGACTTCGGGAGTCAGTTCGATTGGCATGTCGACCATCTCATCAGACACAGCAGACGAACCTGCAGCGCCGGAGTCTGATTCCACCTCAATTCCATCTTCATCCTCATTTGGCTGAGGAACCACAAATGAAGTTTTGCACTTCGGGCACCTGGCCTTCGTCCCGGCTTTTTCATCCTTGATTTTCAGCACCGACTGGCAGTCGCTGCAGGTATATCGAATCGTCATACTGAAAACTCGGTGAACATCAAAAGTGCAGACCACATCACTCCATGAACCTCGTTCGCTGGGCGAAGTTTAGTCGACCCTCCTGGCTCGGTCTTCGGATTCGCGAAACAAAAACGCCAGGCCGACGAGAATTCGCAGACCTGGCGGAGTCGGATCAGGAATTCCTCAGGGGTCACCCGTGGAACATTCCTGCGAACATCAGAAATTCTGTACTGGAATGCCGCCCGAAATGTTTCCGAGAGCCTGCCAGACGGTTAGTCCAATCGACTGGGAGACCGGTCGAGCCGAACCGTCGGCCAGTCCCACGATGATGATGTCACCGTGAGTTGATCCTGCATACTCATATGTCAGCTTCTTGTTGGGGCCGTCCAGCGTCGAGAACAGTGTCGATGGACCGCCCCACGCCCAGCCGTCGCTCGCGATCTGATTCGGAGCCGTCCGCGGAACTTTCATCGCGTTGAAACGCTCTGCCTCGCTGATGATGATTGTCTGAGTCGTTCCATCCTGAACGTCGGTCAGTCGAACTGCACTGTTGGGATAAAGGATACCGAGGTTGCCGGGCAGCTGGTTGAAGTTGTTCGAGAACTGACGAATCTGCTGATAGTTCAGTTCAACCTGGGCAGGAGTCAGGTTGTAGACGGCTCGCTGAACCGGAGCAAAGACACGCCCTGATCCTGCACAGCCAGCGTAGTCATTTCCACCAGTTTTGAACGTGGTCGAAATTTTTACAACACTGTCGGTATCAAGATACTTGTTGACCGCGTAATCACCCTGACGGGACAAACCAGTTCGACGGCTTGGGCAATAGAAACCAGGAATCTCTGACTGCGCGGGAGCTCCACCAGACTTCAACCAGACTCCATTGAGCGAGATGTCATTGAGGATCTCTGCATTTCCCAGAACGTTCAGTTCAGGTCGCCACATTTCATAGACGTTTTTCTGATCGATATAGGGCAGGATCTGGTACATCCAACTCTGTCCCTGAAGACCGAGGATCCGCGATCCATCATAAGGTTCCTGCGGATTGATCAAGTTGTAGCCCGTGGCCGCGTCCACCAGCGGGTTGATGGTCAGGCTCTGAGCGGAGGCCACAAAACCCGGCGGGAAGACCAGATGTGCGTCGTGATAGTTGTGCAGGGCCAGAGTCATCTGTTTGATGTTGTTGGTGCAGCGGGTCCGATTTGCAGCCTCACGCGCCTTTTGAACCGCTGGCAGCAGAATCGCGATCAGAATGGCAATGATGGCGATCACGACGAGCACCTCGATCAGGGTAAAGCCCCGACTTCGCCGGTTGAGCATTCGCATAAACTTCTCCCTCGCTGAAACTGCCTTCGAAAAGAAATGTGATTCCATCGCAATCAAGTCGATGAAATCGAGTCGACTTCAAAAGTGTCCATGTTTTCCGTCTTTGAGCCCATATCATTCCCGGATTTTCCCGCAGGAGCAAGAAAATCGGCAGATTTTTGCATTTGTCGCAACACGAAATCAGGATCCAACGGCAGGGAAATCTCACTGGTCGGTGCGTCTCCCCCGGTCGCTCGGCACATTGATGCCCCCCAGGGCTGCTCGACGAAAGTCCGTTGACCCGCAACTCAGGACTACGACCGGAATTCACAGATGCTGAGTTCTGCGCTGGCAACTCTGCGTCGTGTGCAGTCTGCCCCGTTCTCAGGCCCTGCGAAAACCTGCCGGGGGATTCTCTGCCAATCGGCACAAAACTGCGGCTCCCTCGCGGATAAGTGCGTCATCGGCTGCGAAAGACACTCGGAAATGCGTGTCTGACGGACTGAACACGTTACCGGGAATGATCAGCAAATTGTTGCGAATCGCTTCAGCTACAAATTCCGAACCCGTACCCCACGGAGCTTTTAAAAACAGATAGAAAGCGCCTTGACCTCCGGAAATGTCAAAATGGTCCTTCAGCAGACTGACCATCAGGTCTCGCTTGCGTTTGTAATCGTGCGCATGGTGCTGAAGATCGAGTTCCCACGCAGTTACTCCTGCCCATTGAACCGGATGCGGGGCGCAGACGAATGTGAACTGCTGCAGCTTCATCATCTGCTGGATCAGATATTTGGGGCCATGAATAAAGCCCAGTCGCAGGCCGGTCATCGAATGCGATTTACTGAAGCCATCGATCACAATTGTGCGGTCATTCCACTCTGCCGGGCTGTGGAATGGTTCGTCGTAACAGAAGAACCGATAGATCTCATCGCTGATCAGAGCAATGTTCTGCTCGGCAGCCAGATTCGCCAGTGCTCTGACCTCTTCTCTTGAAGCCACGGCCCCTGTGGGGTTGGCCGGGCTGTTGAACAGGATGACTTTTGTACGAGGTGTGATGGCTTTGCGCACGTCTTCAATGCGAATCCTGAAGTCCGGATACGTGGAAACCTGAACCACGTTGCCGCCAGCCAGAGTTGTCAGATGACGATACATAACAAACCACGGATCAAAGACGATCACTTCATCACCAGGATTAATCAGTGTGCACAGCGCCAGCATCAATGCTCCACTGGTGCCGGAGGTGACGAAGACTTTGCGATCCGGATGATGATAACGATCGTCGACGTCCTTCTGCAGAACGTTCAGCAACGGCGCGATGCCCTGAGTCTGGCTGTAGGCGTTCTTGCCATCCTGCACGGCTCGACAAAGTGAGTCTTTGATCTCCTGTGGAGTATCAAAGTGCGGCTGGCCAATGCTCAGGTTGATCGGCCGGGTCATCGTCGCGGCCAGATCGAAAACTTTCCGAATTCCCGATGCATCAATGCGATGCATACGATCAGCAATCCATGATTCGCTCACGATTGTCTTTCCGCTTTCTGCTGTTTTCGGGATCTTACTGATGCCAACTCTGGGGTTTAAGGCACCCTGGCGACATCGTCGAACCGCGATTCTGACATCGGAAACTTCGTCTCACAATGCCAGGCCGAGTTTCGTCAATCCGTCGCCAGAACTTCGGTTTCTTCGAAAGATGTCAACTGATGCGGCTGGTTCGCATCACTTCACTTCGCTCAAATCTCACACTCCTGGCGTTGGGGCTTCGGAATTCTGAGCCCGGTTTTCGCTTGGCGATCGATCTGGCGGATGGGTAAAGTCAGGATGTCGAATCGACTTCAACCGATTGTGCCCTTCTCGACGATGGCTTACCTGGTCAACCCCGATCAAACAGTTGCTGACTTGGTCGATCGGACTTGCCGCGAAATCCGTTCTGAGGTTCCCGCCATGAAACGATTTATTGCCCGCGTGAGTCGTCTCGCTCGAGGATTCCTCGCACTCAGCATGCTGTCTTCGCTGCAGGCTGATGAATTGAACTTCCAGCGCGACGTCCAACCGATTCTCGCAGAGCATTGCTGGCAGTGTCATGGCGTGGATGCTCATGATCGAAAAGGTGGACTGAGATTAGATCTGCGCGAAGATGCCATCCGAGGTGGTGAATCCGGAATGGCCGCCATCGTCCCGGGAAACGCTGCTGGCAGTGAAATGATCCGGCGTATTCATTCGACTGATGTCGATCTTGTGATGCCGCCGCCAGACCAGAATAAACCGTTGAATGATGTTCAGAAGAAGATTCTGGATCAGTGGATCGCCGACGGTGCCCAGTATGAAGCTCACTGGGCTTTCGTCTTGCCAAAGAAGGCGCCGCTGCCCGACGTGAAGGCGACCGGTCCCGTTGATGCTTTCGTAATTGATCGGCTGAAGAAGGATCATCTCAGTCTTTCGCCAGCCGCAGGGAAGGCGACGCTGTGTCGGCGCCTATATCTGGACCTTACTGGTTTGCCGCCGACACCTGATGACCTGGCGCTGTTTGAACGGGAGGACTACGACGCAACGGTCGACAGGCTGCTTGCCAGCGAACGCTTCGGTGAAAAATGGGCGCGTCACTGGCTGGATCTGGCTCGATATTCTGACACCAACGGATACGAAAAAGATCTTCAGCGCGAACAATGGGCATGGCGAGACTGGGTCATTGATGCGATCAATCGTGATATTCCATACGACAGGTTTCTGATCGAACAGATTGCCGGAGACCTGTTGCCGGATGCAACTCAGGAGCAGATCGTTGCCACGGGCTTCCTGCGGAACAGCATGATCAATGAGGAGGGAGCGATTGTGCCGGAGCAATTCCGAATGGTGGAAATGTTCGACCGAGTAGACTGTGTTGGCAAGGCCGTGATGGGAATATCGACTCAGTGCGCTCAGTGCCATTCGCACAAGTTCGACCCGATCACCCATCATGAATACTACGGGATATTCGCCTTCCTGAATAACTCGTATGAAGCCCGCTCGTGGGTCTACACAAACGAACAATTGGCACAGAAGACGGATCTGCTGGCAAAGATCAAAACTGCCGAAGATCGCATTCAAAACGAACGACCTATGTGGCAGTCCGAACTGGGCGCCTGGGCGGCTCAAGTGATGTCGGAGAAGATCGACTGGCAGCCGATTGAAGCGAACGAACTGGGCAGCATCAGCGGGCTCAATCATCCGGTGCAGTTGGCTGATCGATCGCTCCTGATGCTGGGCCACACCAGCGCAGATGTGTTTATGATTGCGACTCCGCCGCTGAAGGGTGTGACCGGACTGCGACTGGAGACGTTGACGCATCGGGACCTTCCGCATTCGGGACCCGGTCGAAGTCGTCTGGGAACGTTCGGCATGAATGAAGTTGAGGCGTTCATCCGCAAGCCCGGCAGCAAGGACTGGGAGAAACAGAAGCTGATCAACGCGACGGCCGATTTCTCTGAGCCGGAAAAGAAGTCCGAAGACGGCAAAAGAACGACTGGGCCGGTGTCTCTGCTCATCGATGGCAGCGACGAAACAACGTGGCTGACAGATCGCGGCCAGGGACTTCGCAATCAGTCGAGCGTCGCGGTCATGCAGTTTGAAACGCCGCTGGATTGCCCGGACGGCACGGAGATCAAGATTGCCTGGCGCAACGGCGAAATGCTCGGTTGTGCTCGATACAGTCTGACCACGGCAGCGACGCCCGCGGCTCCGTCGATCGATCACGACGCGATGCTTGCGTTGCAGGTCGCAGCGGATCAAAGAACCACGCAGCATGCTCAGGCGATCTTCTCCGTATGGCGTCAGTCGGTGCCCGAACTGAAACTGATCAACGAAGAAATCTCGGGGCTTTGGAAATCAATGCCGTCCGCAGCCACGTCGATTCTGCACATGGCGGAACGTGAACCGAGCAACGTCCGACCGACTCATCTTCTGGATCGAGGCAACTGGGATCAGCCGAAGGAAGCCGTGCAGCCGCATGTGCCCGCAGCGTTCCATCCGTTCCCTGCGGATGCTCCGAAGAACCGTCTTGGGTTTGCACTGTGGCTGACCGACAAACGATCTCCCTTTACTGCGCGAGTTGCCGTCAATCAGGTCTGGCAGGCAATCTTTGGGACGGGTCTGGTGGAAACCGCAGATGACTTCGGAACTCGTGCAGCGATGCCCGAATATAGAGAGTTACTCGACTGGCTGGCAGTGGATCTGATGGAACAAGGCTGGAGTCGCAAACACTTGATCCGTACGATTGTTCGCAGTGATGTCTATCGTCAATCTTCCGTGGCGACTCCTGAGTTGCTCGAGCGTGATCCGACCAATCGTCTGCTGGCTCGGGGTGCGAAGTTTCGAGCGGATGCCGAAGTGGTTCGAGACATAGCACTGACAGTGTCTGGTTTGATCCATCACAAAATCGGTGGCCCGGGAGTCATCCCACCGGTTCCACAGAATGTGCTGGACTACAACTATGTGTATCCAGGCTATTGGACGCCCGCTGTGGCTCCGGAGCGATATCGAAGAGCGGTCTATGGGTTCCGCAAACGATCGATGCCTGATCCGGTGATGTCGAGCTTTGATGGTCCGAATGGGGATTTTGCGTGTGCTCGCCGCATGCGTTCAAATACGCCGTTGGCAGCATTGACAGGACTGAACGAACCGATCTTCGTCGAATCCGCGCGAGCGTTGGCGTTGCGAGTGCTGCAAGAAGGCGGTACCGATGATGCCACTCGCGCCGATCGAGCGTTTCTGCTCTGCACATGTCGGATGCCGACCCATGCGGAGCAGGTCGAAATTCTGAATCTTCTTCAGAATCATCGAAAGCGACTGGCTGAAGGCTGGCTGAATCCTCGCGAAGTGGCCACCGGCGATCCCGCAAACCTTCCGGAACTTCCACCCGGAATTTCGCCTCAGGACGCTGCCGCATGGACCCTGACTGCTCGAGTGTTGCTGAATCTGGACGAGACGATCTCGAGGAACTGAATGGAATGGCCGGGTAAAGAACGGGACTTCTTGACCGTTCAGGGAAATCCGTCGTACTGGAATATTCAGCCTCCGGAAAATCACGTGGCGAAACCGAACTCAAACCAATTGCGAGGACGAACCATGAGTCTTCAAACCCTGTTCAGCGCGAGAGCGAACTATCTTCGTCGACGCTGGTTCCTGCGAGATTGCGGTGTTGGTCTTGGCGCCATCGCAGCCGGTTCATTACTGGCGGCGGATACGGTGAAGGCTGATACAAATCCAGCGAATCCGCTTGTTCCACGACAGCCTCATTTTCCTGCGAAGGCAAAACGAGTCATCTATCTCTTTCAGGCGGGAGCGCCGAGTCATCTTGAATTGTTCGACAACAAGCCAGAGTTGACGAAGCGTGATGGACAGTTGCCACCAGCAGAATTGTTGAAAGGGTATCGGGCCGCTTTTATCAATCCGAACTCAGCGCTGCTGGGTCCGAAGTTCAGGTATGAAAAGCATGGCCAGTGCGGGATGGAATTGAGCGAAGTTCTGCCGCAGACCGCGAAGATCGCTGATGACATCTGCCTGATTCGTACGATGCAGACTGATGCCGTGAATCATGCTCCCGCGCAGATTATGATGAACACCGGATCGCAGCAATTCGGACGCCCGAGTTTTGGATCATGGACATTGTATGGACTTGGCAGCGAATCAAGCGATCTGCCCGGATTCGTGGTGCTCACGAGCGCGAAGGGTACAAGCGGTGGGGCGAGCAATTACGGCAGTGGATTTCTGCCAACGATTTACTCCGGCGTGCCGTTTCGCAGCGCAGGTGATCCGATGTTGTATCTGTCGAATCCTCCGGGCATCGACGCGGAAGCGCAGCGGATGTCACTTGATTCACTTGCAAAGCTGAACCAGATGTCGTTGCAGACCGTTGGTGATCCCGAGATTGCCGCGCGGATTCAAAGTTATGAAATGGCATATCGACTTCAGACCAGCGCTCCGGAGTTGATGGATCTGAGTCAGGAAACAAAAGAGACGCTCGATCGTTACGGCATCAAGGATCCGAAAGAGGCCAGTTTTGCTCGCAATTGTCTGTTGGCTCGTCGACTGGCAGAGCGTGGTGTTCGTTTTGTTCAGTTGTTTCACGAAGCGTGGGACCAGCATGGCAATCTGACGGCGGGCGTCAGGCAGAACGCCGCTGACACTGATAAGGCCAGCGCCGCGCTGGTGACAGATCTGAAGGAACGTGGCATGCTTCAGGATACGATCGTTGTCTGGAGCGGGGAGTTCGGGCGGACTCCGATGGTTCAGGGCGGCAATGATGGTCGAGACCATCATAATCGCTGCTTCAGTCTCTGGCTGGCCGGTGGTGGCTTGAAGCCTGGACACGTGCATGGCTCAACAGATGAGATGGGCTTCAACGTCGCGACTGATCCAGTTCATGTTCACGATCTGAATGCCACCTTATTGCATCTGCTGGGCTTTGATCATTTGCGACTGACGTTCCGATCCCAGGGTCGTGATTACCGTCTGACCGATGTGCACGGGAATGTGGTTCAGAGTATTTTGAGCTGATCGTGCTGCGGATTCGACAGGAGCAGAATGATTGTTCCTTCATTCTGCTCCTCTGGATTCGGTTCTTCACGGAATTTCGTGGCAGAGCGTTGAATTGACCGGGTATTCGAGATGGGGAGAATGGGGCTCAGAAAGGTGGTCTGAGCATGGACAGTTTGAAGTCGCATTACCGGTTGTTGCTGGGTTTGGACAAGACCTGGGATGTCACAAGTGTTGAGCTGAATGTGGCGGCGAAGTCGGTCACGATTGCTTTGGAGTATCGTGGGTGTGGCGGTGTTTGTCCGGAGTGCAAGGTTGAGTGTGGTCTGAAGGATCATGCTCCTGAGAGGACATGGCGGCATCTCGATACGATGCAGTTTGAGACGATTTTGAAAGCTCGAATTCCGCGAGTGAATTGTGCTAAGTGCGGCGTGAAAACGATCTCTGTTCCGTGGGGCGAAAAGCATTCTCGTTTCACGCTGATGTTCGATGCATTTGCGATTGATGTGTTGCAGTGCGCGGGCAGCGTGAAGGCGGCTGCGGCCTTGTTGGGTCTGAGTTGGGACGCGGCTCATGAGATCATGAAACGCGCCGTCCAACGTGGTCTTGAGAAACGTGATTTGGAAGGCATTCGCTACGTTGGCATCGACGAGAAAAGCTTTGGCAAAGGACAGGATTACATCTCTGTGATGACTGATCCAAAGGTCTCGCGAGTGATCGAAGTCGCGGAAGATCGAACCGAGGAATCAGCAGAAATCCTTTGGAATTCACTGACCGACAAGCAGAAGTCTCACATCGCGGCAGTCTCGATCGACATGTGGCAGGCGTACGAAAACAGCGTGGCCAGTCATGCTCCTCAGGCCGCGATTGTGTTCGATCGCTTTCACATCTCGAAGCATCTCAACGAAGGCGTCGACGAGGTGCAACGCGAAGAACATCGTGAACTGATGAAGGAGGGCGATGAGCGTCTCAAGGGCATGCGTTATCACTTCCTCTTCAACGCCGAGAAGCTCGATGATGAACGTCAGGAAGAATTGAATGCTCTTCAGAAACAACAGTTTCGAACGGGTCGAGCGTGGAGCATCAAAGACTACTTCCGCTGGTTCTGGGATGAGCCCGATGCGATCGCCGGCCGAGAGTTCTTCGACCACTGGTACAACTGGGCGATCCGTTCACGACTGGAGCCCATGAAAAAATTCGCAAAGATGTTGAAGAAGCGACTCGACAACATCCTCTCCTGGTTCCGCCATCGCATTACCAACTCCAACGCCGAAGGCTTCAACAGCCGCATCCAGGCCATCAAGTACAACGCCCGCGGCTTCAAGTCCTTCCAGAACTACCGAACTCGTATCCTCTTCTTCTGCGGAAAACTGTCTCTCAAACCAGCACTACCTTGCCACTAAACCCCCGGAAGAACCCTGGATTCATCGCTGAAAGTTTCACGGTTTCCGCTGCGGTTTCTGGGTCACCACCGTCACTCGATGACTGCTTTTGGATCACCAACGGCCGGCAGTCGGCAGAATCCGCAGTGCAGCAGGCCGTCTGCAGGCAGGTGATGCCGAAGTCCCGCTGGAAGCAGGCATCGAGTTCATACTCGTGGAGCAGCCTTCGGAAACTCCGATTGATAGAATGAACCACTCGGGGCCACACTTCAGGCGGCACGCCTGCGTACCTCGCAGTTCGATAGTTGCGATTGCTGACATCATCAGGCGTCAGGATGAAGGAGTTGCATATGGATGCTCTGCGGGTTCTTCCGCTTTGTGTGTTGATGGCTGCAGTCACTTTTCTGGGCGGTTGTGCCACGATTTTGAGTGGTCGTTCCTCGCCGGTCACTGTGGACAACAGCGGCGGCCCGACCTACTTTGTCATCAAGGATCAGAAGAACCAGGTTGTTCAGTCTGGTGTGACTCCGCAGCAGGTTGTTCTCAGGTCCAGCGCGGGGCCCTTTCGTCCGGCGAAATATCGAGTCGAGTATGCTGGCGAGGATGGTCTCGATCGCCAGACCATCAATAGCAGGATCAACTGGTGGACTGCAGGCAATATTGTCATTGGCGGTATCCCCGGCATCGTGGTTGATGCCGGGACAGGAGCCATGTGGCGACTGGAAGATACAGTTGTTGGCGAGGTCCCTCATACCGCGATTGTGTCCAACCGCGAGCAGGGCCATGCGATCGTTTCCAACGGCGGTCCCTCAGACGCGGAAATTCCACGAGAGGGGCAGATCAGAAGTGCATCTTTCAGTCGTCCAGCGGATGCTCATTGATGAATCTCCAAAAGTAAACGGCGGCCTTTGTCGGCCGCCGTTCCCCAGAGTTTTTTTGTTGCCTGTTCAGCAGGAATATGCCTGCTCAATCAAGACCACCATCCAGTTTTTCGCGGATATCTTCGAGGGCATCGCGGAGTTTTTCCCTGACGGACTCGGGCTGCTTGTCGAGGGATTTCAGCAGTTTTGGAGTCAGTGCCTTACTGAGCTTGTCCAGCATAGACGAAGCACGTTTCCAGAACTGTTCGGGAGTCAGTTCCTGACGTTCACCGCCGGGACCCTCTTCGCGAATCTTCGGGGCAGGTGCTGCCGCATCGGCTCGGAATGGTGCATAACTGTCACCTGCATCGCGCGCAACGGTGTCCATCGTTGCCGCACCTGCTCGAGATCCAGTCGAAAGTCCCGCGCGGTCGCCCATTCCGCTCGGGGTGTACTGTGATGGATCAACAACGCGAGAAAGAGGTACGCCTGATGTGTCGATTCCCAGCGGAGCTGCCCATTCGGAGTATCCTTCCGATGATTCCGCGAAAAGATCTTCTCCTCGCTGGGCCCGTCGCCATGCACGCATTTCTGAAACGGTGGCTTCCGATTCCATGGCCCATTGCAGACAGTCCTCGGCGTCGTCCCAATTCAACGCGACATAGAAGAACGACCATTTGAGTTCCGGATAGTTCTTGTAGGTGCTTCCGAAGGATTCCCAGACTCGCCGCCGCTGAAAGATCTGGTCACCACTCAGACCCACCATCTGGCCAAAGTCTGCATCCGTTCGACTGCGTGCGTATCGCTGAGTCCACTTGGATGCACATTCGCCCACGATCCAGTTGCACTGGCTTACGGCCTCGCGGGCGGTTGAAATCAGTTGTTCTTCAGATTCAGCCACAGGAGTTCCTTTCAGAACGGCAAAACACCGTTCCCGACAGGTGGAGTCATCAATTGCAGGCGATTCCGCGGTTTGCGATGCAACACGGACCCCGGCAGTTCGCTTGGCAAACATGCTACGCGCGAAAAATGATGGGATCTACTCGTGAGGCGGCGAACCCTCCGGAATCCCGGATGTCCTCATTTTCCCCTGCTTGTGTTTTCGCAATCCGCACAGTCGAATCTGCGGAAACGGCCGAAGTTCGGCTGGATTTGGGTCGTCGGCCGGGCAGGCATTCTCAGCGTTCGAATTTCGACAGGAATTGACTGGAGGTCAGTAGACCCGCAGCCGATTCATTCGGTATAAATTTTTAAAACCACTGAATCGCTAATCTTGCCTCAGTGTGCCCTGCTTATCGGGTTTTTGACCTGAGAGATTGTATGGGGGGATAGCCAAGTGGCTAAGGCAACGGATTGCAAATCCGTCACGCGTGGGTTCGACTCCCACTCTCCCCTTTGAAAAAAAGGCTGACTTTTCTTAAAAGAATGGTCAGCCTTTTATATTGGCAGCAGGGGCCGAATCGATACTTCCATTTGCCAGCATGGCGATTCATCGATCAGCAGTTGCTCGGGCCAAAAAATGAGGGAAGGGAAGTCATCCTGGCGATTCTCGTTGAGACAAACAGGCCAGGAATCATTCCTCTTCAGGAGCCCAGAGCAATTCTCTGAGGACTGATGGGCTGCGAACAATTTCGGTGTCTTTGAAGTAGGTTGCGATTTCGCGTTTGGCAGCATCCGGACCATCGCTGCCGTGGATCAGATTCATCTGGCGACTGGCACCGAGGTCGCCTCGGATTGTACCCGGGGCTGATTCCCGTGCATTGGTTTTGCCCATCAAAGTTCTCATCACGGAAATGGCTTCAGGCCCTTCGACAACCATGGCAACCACCGGACCAGAAGTGATGAATGCCTCAAGGTCTTTGTAAAACGGCTTGGCTACGTGCTCAGCGTAGTGTTGCTTGCTCAATTCCGGAGTGACCTGCAGCATTTTCATACCGATCATGCTGAGTCCCTTATCTTCGATTCGTGAAATGATTCGGCCAATCAGTCGTCGCTGAACACCGTCGGGCTTTACCAGAATCAAAGTGCGTTCAAGTGCCATAGTTTTTTACCTTGTCAGACCTGAAGTGCTCGTGGAATTTTTCTCTGAGAGGTGGAAACCTTCGTGTTATCCGATGTGTCGGACTCCGGCCGAAACCAGTCGCGACGACAAACAGTGGGTCGCCACGGAAACAGTTTCGATCCAAATCAGACAGCAACCGGGTTCTGCATCAGATCAAGGAACTCTGAAAACAGATAGTGACTGTCGTGAGGACCGGCGGCTGCCTCAGGATGATACTGGACGCCAAATGCCGGAAACCGCTTGTGCCGAATTCCCTCAACCGTTTGATCGTTGAGGTTGATATGAGTGACTTCGACATCGCTCGGCAGAGTCGCAGCATCGACCGCGAAGCCATGATTCTGTGACGTAATTTCAACTTTTCCGGTTCTAAGATTCAGAACGGGCTGGTTTGCGCCGCGATGACCGAATCGAAGCTTATAGGTGCGCCCCCCGAAGGCGAGACCAAGCAGCTGCAGCCCCAGACAAATGCCGAAAATCGGCTTCTTCCCGAGCAACCCCCGAATCGTTTCGATCGCGTAGGTCAGCGGTTCGGGGTCGCCTGGACCGTTTGATAGAAACACTCCGTCAGGACTGATAGCAAGGATTTCTTCTGCGGTCGAAGTTCCGGGGACAATGGTGACTCGACAACCCACATCTCGAAGATAACGAGCGATGTTCCACTTCATTCCGTAGTCAATCGCCACAACGTGAGGCCCATCAGACCTTGAAGCGCCGGAACGAAAATCTGATGGTCGGCCGAGTTCGCTGAGCGGCGAGTCCCAACGACAACTGCTCACCGGCATCACTTCGCGAACAAGATCTTGTCCAACAAGCCCCGGAGCCTGCTGAACTTTTCGAAGCAGAGAAGCATCGTCGAGATCAAGTGTGGAAAGAACGCCCTTCATAGCTCCCTGGGTGCGAATCTGACGGACGATCGCTCGAGTGTCGACACCCTGAAGACCGATCACATTGTTTCGCTTCAGGTACGTGTCAAGAGATTCGTCTGAACGGAAGTTACTGGGGATTTCACACATCTCCTTGACAATGAAGCCTCGGAGAAACAGTCCCCGGCTTTCGACGTCCTCGGAGTTGACGCCGTAATTTCCAATCAGCGGATATGTCATCGTCACGATCTGGCCGGTGTAAGACGGGTCGGTCAGGATCTCCTGATATCCAGTCATGCTGGTATTGAAAACAACCTCACCGTCTACTTCACCATCGGCTCCAAAGGCCGTTCCCGTGTAGATTGCTCCATTGGCCAGCGCCAGCTTTGCAGGGCGAGTATTCATCTTGTTGTTTTCCACATGATACGGAAATGGAAGCCCCGTGACCTCGGATGGGGCCAGCCGGTCCACATTTGCAATGGCCTGAGGTTGTCTGCTTTCCCGATACGCTTGCACCGTGCGAGCAGGTTCCGCGAAGGTTTGCGACCCTCAACTCGCAAGATCCCAAAGGTTCGGGCGATCATCACACACAGCGTCTGCAGAGTCATCAATACATCGCATGCTCACGAGCCTTGCGAAGAGTCGGACGGTCTGTCTCTTCCTGAAGAATTGTCAGATGATCGATCTCGGCTACGTTAACTCTGGCGCATTATCATCTCAGTTGCACAGGCCTCGTAGAATTTAACGAGCCTGATCGCCGGGAACAAACACGCGAGAGTTCCACGTGGGAGTTTCGCGAAAATCAGAGGTTGGTCCGAGATCCAGAGAGACTTTTGGCTCTGATGATTGCGGTCGGCAATCTGTCACATCGTCACCGTGGCGGTCTTGTGCCCGTCCGTTCAGCGGGCACTCATCAAGAGTTGCTCTGTCAGATTTTTGCTTGTGTTCAGTTGGATCCATGGCCCATTCAGTTGCGCTGAAAGTCGGAAAAGTCGCGAAATCCTGCCGTCTGGCGCCACTCCGCCTGACTCCTGCAGAGTGCGGGGGGAGGCGAATGAAAAAGGCATTTCGATGAGGAAACCGGCCAGGGCGTCAGCATCGGGAGTTGGTACAGGCGTCTGTCCGAAGGTCCTGATCTGCAGCGCTCGGTTCATTCAACGAGACTGAACGTGCCCCCGGCTGCAAAGGAATTGTTGGATCGAAGGGAAGTGACGTGTGATTCGACGAAGGCAACCGTGGTCGTCGTTTGTCGGCCATCTTAGTCGTCTTTGTCCTGTCATGCGGACGACATGCCGCATTCTCAAAATTCGATCTGATGGGCGGGGATTTTTCCAGTCGGAAAGGCGTCCTCGTCAGCCTCGCCAGATGTGGATCTCGTGGTATCTTCGACTTGATGGCACCATGTCCCATCGGGCTCGAATCAACGGGTCAAGTATTTTCAGTCAGCGGATCTCATTGGCTGGGCTTGGCAGCAGCACCAGCTGAATAGATCTCATCCGGCTTTTGCAATGCCTGAATTCCGGCCGCGACGATACACAACGCGGAAATCATCATCGCCATCGCTTCGCAACTCATTCCGTTACAGACTTCGCGGAAGTTCGCGTCGAACGTGCGAAATGCCGCTGGCCCGTCGTAACGCTGAAACGCGGTCGCTCGGGCTGCGAACAAAACGCAGAGCAGGGCGACTCCACAAACGGCCAGCAGGTTGTGTTTGAATTGACGACGAGCTGTCCAAAGGAACCCAGCAGCTATCGCGGCTCCAACCGAACCCATCACAACGAGAAATACAAGCTGACGAACGTCGCGACGCTGGTACCACGGTTGTGATTCAACAAGTCTCCGCAGTGCAGCGATCTCGCTGTGCTGCAGTCCAAAGATGCGATCCGCCGCGAAGAATGCCACAATAAAGGCCGTCAGCAACCAGAACGCGGGCGTTGCAGAGCGACTCAAAAACGCTAACCGCAATTGCCGAAGCCATGCGAAGATGCAGACGGCGCCGGAAGTGAACAGAGATATCCAGAACACCCCAAATCTCACGCCGGACGGACCAAGTTTGTCTTCCTCAAGCGACTGAATCATCCAGTAGCCTTTTCGAAAGACGCGGTCCACCTTGTCAATTCGTGCGAGGAATTTGCCAGCGTCACCCGCTGTGGACGTCGCTACCTTCGCGCGCTGAAGAGCCTCCATCGCCAAACGGAGTTGGGTCTGATCATACAGCCCCGGCACCTGGCCGGGCGGGTCGTCGCTGTAGGATTGACCGGTTGTGGTCACGGCTCGTTCGACGTGCGAATAGAACGACTTCATCTCGGTTGCGGCAGGTCCGAACATGCCTGCGATCCACTCATCCGCAATCTGCTTCGGATCGGCCGCCGGGTTCCACAGCATCTTCGTGATGACGTAGTACAGCGGCCCGTCGAGTTCCCACAGATTCAGTCGGCTCTGACAGTAGTAACGGCGAATGCCAAGCTGATGAAAATGCCGGACATCCGCGGCGAACGTTGTCGTGATTGGACGAGGCAGGTCCCACCACATCGATTTGCTGAGATAGCTGTAGACCATCACGTTCTGTGAAAGCTTTGTCCATCGTTGCAGCAGCTCATTGAATTGTCGATTCGCCTCGGATTCAGGATCTGCAATGGCGCGACTGTAGTCAGCAGGTGCGTAATGGCAGACGAATGGGATGATGTTGGAGGCCGGAACGATCGTGTCCGGCGGCTCGACATAATTCACATAAGCCAGCATCAGCAGATTGCGATCGGGATGAGTTTTTGCAATCTGCTCGGCGACCTGATTGCCAAACCAGAACAGCCGATCACCGACAAACGGTTCGATGCGATTGGTCCCCATGTTGGCCTCTCGGCCGCCGCAGAGTTGCTTGTCGAGCTGCCGACATCGCTCACACGTGCACCATCCATAACCATCGTTCGGGCTGATCGACAGAACATGGCAGTTCGGATCACCATCGAAGATCGAGCGGACCTGTAATGAGAACTCATCAACCAGTCTCGGAGCCGTCAAACACAACTGTCCGCCGACCTCGGAGCTCTGCCTGGCCGGCGACCCCAGTTGCGTGACAAACCAGGCGGGATGAGCCTCAAAGTATCGATCGGCCGGAATCAGTTGCGAGAACGTATGGACTCCGTCGGCCTGTTTCGGGAAGTAGAACGCACCGCCGTTCGTTGTTGCTTCATCGGCCGAGAAGAAACCGTTCAGCCCAAGCTTCAGTCCCCAGGGTTCGAGCCCTGGGAAGCTGCCGCGGAAGAGTCTCCAGTCGAACGCCGGCGTTGAATCGACATCCAGCATCGGAAACTGCATCGACTTTAGCTTCGGCACGATGTCATCAGCCGGATCATGAGTCAGCCAGCGACAACCGAGCTGCTCCAGAAATCGATACGCCGCGTAGAGAGTTCCTCGATCACCGCCTCCACACACGATGACCGCATCAGGAACTGATTTGATGATGACTCGCTCCGGGGTTTCGTGAAGATCCTTCGGCAGCACGGTGGATGCGTGTTGAGTCCGTCCGACAAAGACCGCGACGGGAGCCGTGGTTGAGGACTCGGCGACAACCGAAACGGATGAATCCGTCATCCTTGTCAAATACCTCGCAACTTCCTCTGCCGCTCGCCGCTCTGCGACAGACGCCGTGTCCGAAATGACGACTTCGCATTGCGACTGCTTTTTCGGCGTGACCTGAGCGGGCATCGCCGGTGCCGACAACTGCAGCACAACAAAGCCAGCGGCAAGAAGAGCTTGGAGAGACATGACGAATCCGTTCGGGGCGGTGATCAAGGCGAGCGGCGGAGCGTCAGTTCTCCGTGCGTCTTGTGATCTGGATCCTATGTCGAAATCAGCCTCGAACCAAGCTCATGAGCAGTTGAGGACAACTGCTCTACAATGACTTAATGAAACTTCCATCGCCTTCGATTTGGGCCAGCATTTCGCTGACGTGTTCCGACTGGTTTTGGGAGTTCGTAAACTCGCCACGGCATTCAACCAACGATCTCATAGTCGATACCGGCCGGAATGGTCGTGGCCTCCAGGTACTGCCGCACGATCTGAAGGGCTCGTGACCTGGGAAGACAATACCTCGAATCGAGTGACGTCAGTTCGCCGAACGACAATCTGCTTCGAAACCCTTTCGGCAAGTTTGTTGTTCGGCCGAAAGCTAGCCAAACCAATGTCGCTGCATTGCGCGAAGGAACTTCGGGGCGACTGGGGGTCTCCGAAAAGATCACGCTTTCTATCTTGCAGTATGGGCAAAGAGCCGTTCGGTCTTCGCCGGGTGAAGCATTGGGTTCGGTCATCGACTCCGTGACGTCCCCGGAGGCAAATGTCCGGCCGCAATGAAAGCAAGCTGCATGAAGGCAGTTTGCTTTCAAGCGTTCGTTCTTCAAACTGCGCTGATGTGCGGTCTTCAGTTGGTCAGTCGTGGTGTCGTCCTTTGACATTTTGTCAGTCTCGTCATTGTGCGACTGGATGGCCCCGGCCGTTTTCCCAATAGAACTTCAAAAGTGATCGCGAAACCGCCGCCGTTGGGGCCGGTTCCGGCGAAGGTGGAGGCGGCTCGGGCCTGGAGGTTCGAGACGTTTTGCCATGCGGCTTTGACACCGTCGGCGGCCGCTTTTTGTGCTGCAGCGATTGCAATCGGATCG
>JBKDRW010000047.1:0-3737 GCA_046341255.1 Planctomycetota bacterium | reverse complement strand
GCTCATTGCGGATGACCAGGCTGAGTTCTTTCAGAGCAAAGTTTTTCCGATTCTCGAGTCGCGATGCTTTGAGTGTCACGGGGACGGTGATGTCGAGGCCGAGTTGCATCTGACCTCGCGGAAGGCCATTCTTCTTGGGGGCGAAAGCGGTGCGGCAATGGTGCCGGGTGAGCCGGATCGCAGCCTGATTGTCCAGGCGATGCGTTATGAGTCGTTTCAGATGCCGCCGCGCAGCAAAATGCCGGATGAAGAGATCGCAATCATCGCCAAATGGATTCAGGATGGTGCCGCGTGGCCTGAAGGCATGGAGTCAGAGATCGAGATCAGGAAGTCTGAATTTCCGCTGGCCGAGCGGATGGCATCCCATTGGGCGTGGAAAAAAATTGAACCGTCCAGAGTTCCCGATGTCAAAGATTCTGCGTGGCCTTCGTCTGCGGTCGATCAGTTTCTGCTGGCAAAGATGGAAGCAGAGGGACTGTCTCCGGCCCCCGATGCAGATCGACGTGCGATCATCCGCAGGCTATACGCGGATCTGATTGGATTGCCGCCGTCGATCGAACAGCAGGAACACTTTTTCAACGACCCTGCCGAAACTCCGGTCGCGATGGAACGAGTGGTCGACCAGTTGCTTGCATCGTCACACTTCGGAGAACGCTGGTCCCGGCACTGGCTGGATCTGATGCGCTATGCAGAAACACTGGGGCATGAATTTGATTATCCGCTGCCTCATGCATGGCAATATCGGGACTACGTGATTCGAGCTCTGAATGCTGATGTGCCCTACGATCAATTTGTTCGGGAGCACATTGCCGGCGATCTGCTTGAAACTCCGCGGCGGCATCCCGAGCTGGGATTCAACGAATCGATTATCGCGACAGGATTCTGGTATCTCTGCGAAGACAAACACGCGCCGGTCGACGTCAGGCTTGAAGAGGCTCTGCGCGTGGACAATCAGATTGATGTGTTCGGAAAGACTTTTCTGGGTCTGACCATTTCGTGTGCCAGATGTCATGATCATAAGTTTGATGCGATAACAGCCGCTGACTATTACGCCCTGTCCGGGTTTCTGCAGAGTTCTCGTCGACGCGTCGAATGGCTGGATCAGCAGGATCAGAATACCGCTCTGGTGCGGGAATTGATCCAGGCACGCGGAGAAACGCAACGCGCACAGGATGCTCTGAATAAGTCCGTGGATTCGGCGGCGGTTTCCGGCGAGCTGACTGCTGCCATCGAAGCCATTCGACAGGGACAAGCGCCAGCGACGGAGAACGCTGCTGAGACGTCTCCGGAACGCACGCGACTCCGTGCCTTGCTGAGTGAGCCGACAACGCGATCTCTGGCTCATCCGCTTTCGCTTCCGGCCACGATTGCCCAGGCACCGAGGGAGACACCCGTTGCATCGGTTGTCTCCTCGTGGGTCGAGGAGCGAAATCGTGAGGTCGCATCGCGTCAGATCGACCCCACTGCTGCAGCAACGGGATGGATTCCGACTCAGGCTGGCGCGCCTTCGGTCACAGCCGCCGACCTTCGCGAGGGTGTGCCGCCGAACTGGCGCGTCTTCGGGGCAGCCTTTGGCGGTTATACCGGTTCCATTTCGGACGGTGGCCGCTTTTTTCAGACCTCAGACTCCGCTTCTGGTGCGTCATGGATGTTCGGACGGCTCGAGCATTCCGACTCAGTGTCATCAGCCAATCTGTCGCCTCAATTGCGCGGGCAACTGCATTCGCCGGAGTTCGAGCTGACGCATCCGGAGATTTATGTCCTTGCCGCCGGACAGAACGCACGCGTTCGACTGCAGATTGACGGCTATGTCATGAATGAGTTTTCTGAACTCTTGTTTGGTGGTTGTCGTCAGACGATTGATACCAACGGACAGTTCCAGTGGATTCGAATTGCTGGTGATGTTGGTCGGTACCTTGGTCATCGCTGTCATCTGGAGTTTCTGGACGAAGACAATGGGTGGTTCGCCGTTCGTGAAGTTCGACTGGCCAATCATCCCGGCGAGATTCCTCCGTCCGTGACCGAAGTCTGCACGCCAAACCGCCAACTGAAACTCGATTCAGGTGCGTCCGTCGGGACAATTGCCGGGCAGATTGCCGAGCATTTCAGGAGTTCAGGTGAGCCAGTGCCGGCAGAGGTGGCCCAACTGGCAACCAATGCTGATGTGCTGGCACAACTGACCGCCGCGACTGATGCGTGGCGGAAGCTCACGGAAAGACCACAGGTTGGTAGTCCCGTGCTGGTGATGTGTGATGGCAGTGGTGAAGACGAGTATGTCTTCATTCGTGGCAACCATAACAACCGTGGCCCGTTTGTGAATCGGCGATTGCTCACTGCTCTTGACGCCGGGCAACAACTGGCAACGCCTGTCACGAGCGGCCGTTCTGAACTGGCGGACCGGGTGCTTTCCGTCGAAAATCCGTTTCCGTCGCGAGTCCTTGTGAATCGAGTCTGGCAACATCTGTTTGGTCGGGGCATCGTTCCGACTCCGGACAATTTCGGCGTTCTTGGCGAGGTTCCATCACATCCGGAACTGCTCGATCATCTTGCAGGCGAATTTCGACAGGACGGATGGTCTGTCAAGCGTCTGATCAGAAGACTGGTGATGACTCGCGCGTATCGCCTGAGCAGTGAGCGAAGTGAGTTCGTGAAGCAGAAAGATCCGACAAATCGATTTTTCAGTCATTTCAGTGTTCGACGCATGGACGCGGAAGTCATCCGCGACAACATGCTTGCCATGTCCGGCCGACTGGATGCCACGATGTATGGTCCCTCAATTCCCGTGCATCTCACCAGCTTTATGCAGGGCCGTGGGCGTCCAGGGGAATCCGGTCCAGTGGATGGTGCGGGGCGAAGAAGTGTTTATCAGCAGGTGCGTCGTAACTTTCTGAATCCATTTATGCTGGCCTTCGATACGCCGCAACCTGCCACGACCATCGGTCGCCGGAGCAATTCCAACGTCCCTGCGCAGGCACTCATGATGCTCAATAATGAGTTGACTCACTCCCAGGCGAATGTCTGGGCGACCCGCCTGATAAAAGACGTTCCGGCTGGCGGTCCTGAGCTGCTCAGGCATTGCTGGAGGCAGGCTTTCGCGCGGCAGCCATCGCAGGAAGAGATATCACTGCTGTCCGACTTCGCCCAGGTCATGGCGATGGAAAGAAACGTGCCCGGCGATCAGGCATTGTTAAACGTGCCGATTGTTGCTGAATTATGTCATGTCGTTATGAATCAGAAGGAATTTGTTTTTCTCGATTGACCACAAGTCAGACAGACCGTGTCAGGCTGAGTCTTGATGCGATTTGACACAGGATGAGTCGGAGTTTCGGAGGATGACTGCGAATGCCTGTTGCACGATGCTCAACCTGTCTTTTGTTCGCATCTGGTCGTACGGCAGCAGCAAGTTGATCATCTGCATGCCGCAAACCTTGACAAGGATCGATCAGGACATCGTGTGAAGCCGGGAATCGCTCGTCGGGTTCATTCCGATTGCAGCGGGCTTGGTCATTGAGCAAAAGCCAAAGAATCCATGACTCAAAACGAATCGATCGAGATTGCCGCTGATGCCTGTCGCACGGCACTGCCTGGTTTGTTCCCGATCGACGTGGGATTGATTCTCGGCTCCGGCCTCGGGGCATCTGCGGATCGATTTCTTCGCGAGGGTGCGAGGGCGATTTCCTATGCCGAGATTCCCGGGATGCCGATGACCCATGTGTCGGGACATGCAGGGCGCCTTG
>JBKDRW010000046.1:0-24473 GCA_046341255.1 Planctomycetota bacterium | reverse complement strand
GATGTATGGAGGCACACTGCCTTCGGCGGAGATCTATCGCTACGACGAAGAATCCGTCTGGACGAAGATCGCTCAGGTGGATGCCACACCCGATGTCAAATACCGACGGGCGTGGTCCATGGCTGTGCATCAGGGGCGGTTGTTCGCAGGCACGCTTCCTTCTGGTCGCGTCTGCTCGTTTGAAGCCGGAAAAAACGCGACATTTGACAAACCGTTTCCGGGGGGCTGGCATCATGTGGCAGCCGTGCGGGACGACGACCGCCTGCGATTGTTTCTCGATGCACAGGAGGTATCCCGGTCAACCGTCATGAATGGACGTCAGCTGAATCTTTCCGGCTCGAACCACCTGCGTATCGGGTTCGGGGCCCAGGACTACTTCGAGGGGGACATTGCAGATCTCCGAATTTACAACGGACCTCTGACCCCGGGCGAATTGCAGGGGATTGCCCGGGAAGTCAGCATGGTCCCGTGAGGCGTTCCATTCGTCGTTTACTCTGCTCCGCACTCGGCCTGAACATCATCGCTGTCCGACCACTGCGTCACCCCTTATTCAGCACCTCGTCAAGATTCATCATCTGGTTACACAGCATGGTCCACGCAGCAAGACTGGACTGGTCGATCGAATGATCCGGGGTTGACTCTCCAGTGCGAATCAAGGCCTCTGCATCCTTTCCATTCGCGGCATAAAACTGCGACAGTTGATTCAGTGAACTGCGAAGAATCACCAGTTCCTCAGGGCGGAATTCACGGGACAGTAGTCGCTTCGCCGCCCACTGCAGTCGTTGCTCATCAGATTTCGCACTGCTTTTCAGAATGGATTCCGCGAACCGCCGGGCAGCCTCGACATGCTGCTCGTCATTCAATACTGCAAGAGCCTGAAGTGGCGTGTTGGTGCGTTCCCGACGGATCGTGCACTGCTCACGATTTGGTGCGTTGAACAGATCCAGCGATGCTGGCGGAGCCATCCGTTTGACAAACGTGTACAAGCTTCTTCGATACAGATCATCGCCTGAATCTCGCTTGTAATTCTGTGTGGTGCTGCCGTTCATGGCAATGGATTCCCAGACGCCAGGCGGCTGATATGGCTTCACGCTGCGACCTCCAATCCGCGATGACAGAAGTCCGCTGACAGCCAGCGCATTGTCGCGGACCATTTCGGCATCCATTCGGAATCGAGGTCCTCGTGACAACAGGCGATTGCCAGGGTCCCTTTCCAGTTTCTCCGGTGTCACCGCGGTACTTTGTCGATAAGCGGCAGAGGTCACCATCAGCCGGATCAATTTTTTCACATCCCAGCCACTCTCCCGAAACTCGACCGCCAGCCAGTCGAGCAATTCCTGATTGATGGGCATTTCACCGGAAACGCCCAGATCATTGGACGTTCGCACGATACCGGTGCCA
Source organism: Planctomycetota bacterium (assembly GCA_046341255.1). Taxonomy (GTDB): domain Bacteria; phylum Planctomycetota; class Planctomycetia; order Planctomycetales; family Planctomycetaceae; genus SXXK01. Next base: position 23,072 of record JBKDRW010000046.1, on the reverse strand, counting down.
AAAACCTCCTGCCAGAATCGATTGACTGTGACCCGCGCCATTGTGGGATGGTCCGGTCGCAGCAGCCATTTCGCAAATCCAAGACGATTCTTCGGAGCATCCTCAGGAAACGAAGGAAAAATCGCTGGTGTCCTGGGAAACACCTGCTCTCGGCGTTGGTCGTACTCACCTCGGAACAGAACGTAAGCAGTCGCCGGTTCGGACCGTTCATTCATGACATGAGCAATCGTCCCGCGCGCTCGAATATCGGCAAGTTCCTTTTCCAGCGACGCCAGTTGACCTGTTCGTTCCTGAAAAAGGACGTCAAACCGCTTCAGCCAGAAATCAAACAACTGTTTTCGGTCGTCGTCAGTCCGCTGATCCTGCGTTTTTGCCAGAATCGACTGAAAGCGACTGAGCCTCGCCAGCGCGTCCACTTCGCCAGCCGAAAGGATCCGTTTCTGAATCCGGAAATCCTGAACAGATCCCGTCAGAGCTTCATTGCCGGCTCGCTGACCCAGTCGCCATGGCGTCTCGGTTCGGATCGTGGCCTCGGTCAGAGTTTCATTTTCAACATTCTTCTCCTGCAAGGCACCATTGATGTAGATCTGCATGCCCGAGGCTCGGCGAGAACCATCGTATGTGACAGCGATGTGAGTCCACTCATTCGCCGGTACCTGAGCTTTGCTGACGACTTTCAATGCATTTCCGGGCCACTCGTGAACAAGGTGCATTCCGATGCGTCGTTGCTGAACCCACAGGTCCCAACCGCGATACTTCGGGCCCACTTCCATGCGGGCGCTGATCGGACCATATCCGTCATTTGGAGGCAGCCTGACCCACGCGGCCATCGTGAATGGCTCATTGCTTTCAAAGTTGCCCACATCCGCGAGATCCAATGCGGCTCCCTGGAATCCCAGCGCTCGACCGACCGGCGCGTCCATCCATGTGGCGGACGGATTCAGAGAAATGTCCCGTTGGATCCGATCAATCATAGCTTTTGTCGTCGCCCCACTGCCTTCATTGAGCGCCAACTCCAGATGCATCCCCTCAGCTGATACCGCCGTTCCGATGGTCTCCGGAGTTGTTGTCTTCAACCACTGTTCGAAGTCCGGCATGGCCATCGCGCGACGCTCATCGGCGGACAACTTTGCCGCCGAAATCAGTGCCGGCAGTGCATCGAATCGAGGCCGATCTTCCTCGAGTGGCACCGGAATGACAGGAGGCGTATCCTTGATGTTGCCGTCGCGAACCGCCTGCGTCGTATTATTGAAGAACGCAGACATTTCATAGAATTCCTGCTGACTGAGTTCATCAAACTTGTGACTATGACATGTTGCGCAATTGGCAGTCAGACCGAGCCAGACGGCAGACACCGTTTCGGTTCGATCCCGCGTATACAGCACTGCGTACTCTTCGTCGATAATACCGCCTTCATTGGTCGTCATGTTGCAGCGGTTGAATCCCGAGGCAATCTTCTGATCCAGCGTCGCCCCAGGAAGCAGATCACCTGCGAGGTTCTCGATGGTGAATTGATCGTAGGGCAGATTGCGATTGAAAGCCTTGATCACCCAGTCTCGGTAGGCCCACATCTCTCGGTAGTTGTCAAAATGAATCCCGTGTGTGTCGGCATATCGAGCATAATCCAGCCAGTATCTCCCCCGGTGCTCTCCCCAACGTGGCGACTGAAGCAGCGCGTCAACATAGGTCTCGTACGCGTGCGGAGACTCGTCGGCCGCGAAGGCTTCAACGGCCTCCACGGAGGGCGGCAAGCCGGTGATGTCGAAACTCGCTCGACGTGCCAGAATTCGACGATCCGCCTCGACTGCCGGTGTCAGTCCTTCGGACACCAGACGTCGGAGAATGAAGTTGTCGATAGGGTTCCTCGGCCAGTCTGCAAGATCACGCTGAACCGATTCCGGAACCGGCGGAACATCAGGACGTTGCGGTGCCAGATACGACCAATGCTTCTGATAGCGGGCCCCGGACTGGATCCAGTCGATCAGCAGCTGTTTCTGCTCGGCACTCAGCGACTTTTTCAACTCCGGCGGAGGCATCACTTCGTCAGGATTGTCTGAGAGGATGCGTCGTATCATCTCGCTGTCATGCGGATGACCTTCGCTGATCGCTCCGGTCGCCAAAGCATCTTCACGCCGATCCAGACGCAGATCTCCCTTTCGCGAGGCACTATCGGGGCCATGACAGGCGAAACACGCGTCATTCAGAATCGGCCGAATGTCTCTGTTATATTCGATTTCGGCGGCCGCGCTGCTCAGGAAGCAGACGCACCATACGAGAACAGGCAGGAGCACAATGCGAAGACTCATGGCGATCACCTTTCGTGAGGAGTGATGCGCGGCAGGAAAATCACGTTTCCTGAATTCTACTTCAGGGTGACATAAAGATGATGCCGACATCCAGCAATGCCATTTGTGGGAGAATTTCGCTGCAAAATCGAACGGTGATCGCTCATCCTGACGCCACACGTGAATCAGAGACTCCATCAAAATCCCGGATGCGGCCAGCATGAAGACCTCCGTATCAGTCGCCATCTGCCATGCTCGGACCTCCGCTGGTCACATCGCCACTTTCCTGAATGCCCGCAGGCACTTTGGTCGCTTCAGTTGACCAAAAGGAATGAAGCGTTCAGATTTCCAGTGCGGCGGAACTGTGCCATTCAGATTCATGCTCGCTTCTTCACTTCTGCGTTTTGCTGCCGGGAATCGCTTGTGTTGCTGTTTGACGCCCACCTTGACCTCGCCCTGAACGGCGTGGACTGGAATCGTGATCTTCGTTGTTCCGTGGATGACCTGCGCGCGCAGGAGCGGGCGCTGGGAATGACTGAAGCCGGACGATGTGGCAGCACGCTCAGCTTCCCGGAACTTCGACAGGCTGAGGTCGGCATTTGCCTCTCGACTCTTCTCGCCCGTCAGGAAAAAGAGATCAATCACTCCTTCGGATGGACGTCCCCGCAGACATGCTATGCCATGGCTCATGCTCACCTCGCATGGCATCGAGCCATGGAACGGGCAGGCTGCCTGCGTTCCATCCGAACAAAGCAGGATCTGGCAGAACACGTGGCTGACTACCGGGCAAGGCCGGAGAAAGCACCACTGGGCTTCATTCAGACCATGGAGGGTGCAGACCCATTGCTGGTGCCCGATACGATTGATGAATTCTATGAACATGGCCTCCGTGCGATCGGCCTGACCCACTACGGAGCCAACCGCTACGGTGGCGGAACAAGCTGCGAAGTCGGCCTCGCACTCGATGCAGTTCCTCTGCTGAATCGCATTGAACAACTCGGAATGACGGTCGACATGACGCATCTGTCTGATGTCGCGTTCTGGCAGGTCCTCGAGTACTTTCATGGGCGGATTCATGCGAGCCATCAGAACTCCCGTCGGCTCGCTCCGTGGCAACGCCAGTTCACGGACGAACAATACCGAGCCGTGATTGAACGAGACGGAGTCATCGGGATCGCGTTTGATGTCATTATGCTGCAGCCGGGATACGTCAGACGGGTCAGCGAAGTGACCGTGACCATCGATCGGGCAGCTGACAACATCGACATCATCTGTCAGCTGGCCGGACATGTACGCAACGTGGGCATCGGAAGCGATCTGGATGGCGGCTATGGCGTTGAGCAGACACCGGCTGATCTGGATCGCATTCGTGATCTGCAGAAACTGACTGAAATTCTTCAGCGTCGTGGTTATCCGGACGACGATATCCGAGCCATCATGCACGGTAACTGGATTCGGTTCTTCAGCGAAGTGCTGCCGGAGTAAGCGCGAATGGCAAGAATCGTCACCTTCGGAGAAATCATGGCCCGGATGGCTCCGTCCGGTGTGCTGCGACTTCAGCAGGTCCTGCCAGGGCAACTCGACGTAACCTTCGCCGGGGCTGAGGCCAATGTGGCGGCCTCACTCGCCATGCTGAATGTGGATGTGGACTTCGTGACCGCACTGCCGCAGAGCCCTCTCACAGACGGATGTCTCGCGTCACTCCGATCATGGCGGGTTGGCACCGACTTCATTCGACTCAAAGATCAGGGACGATTTGGCATCTACTTTGTCGAGATGGGCGCAAATCAGCGTCCATCTCGTGTTTTCTATGATCGCGAATACTCGGCCATCAGCCTCGCTCAGCCGGATGATTTCGACTGGAAGGCAATTTTTGCAGATGCCTCATGGTTCCATGTGACGGGCATCACTCCAGCGCTTTCGAAAGCAGCCGCGGAGACCACTCGATCGGCAGTTCAGGAGGCACGGAACTGTGGTGTCAGCGTTTCCTGCGATATCAACTTTCGCTCAAAGCTCTGGCGATGGGATTCGAGCAGGACGCCACTGGAACTTGCTCGCAGCGTGATGCGTGAGATCATGCCCTGCGTCGATCTGTTTATCGGCAATGAAGACGATGCGAGACTTCTCGGGATTCATGTGGATGCGGAATCAGACTCCATCATTCCGCATGGCTGCAGTTCGCCGATTCCAGCAGCCAGCAGAGCGGTGGCAATGGCCAGGGCCATGAAAAGGCAGTTCCCGGCACTTCGCATGGTCGCCTCAACATTTCGCGAACAGTTTTCAGCATCACACAACAACTGGAGTGGAATGCTGCTCGATTTCGCGACGGAAAAACTGCATGTGGCTCCCCTGAAAAACGGCACCGTGCAGCCCTACGAGATGAAAAATATCGTCGATCGCGTCGGAAGTGGAGACGCATTCGATGCAGGTATTCTGTTCGGTCTGATTCAGCCCGACTGCGACCTGCAGTACACCATCGAATTCGCCACCGCGTCTTCGTGTCTCGCCCACAGCATTGTCGGGGACTGCAACTACGCCACGCAGGATGAAATTGAGGAGTTGATCGGCGGCTCCGGGTCCGGACGGGTTGTCCGCTGAAACAGTGCAGACAACAATACCGAGTGTCTCTTGCGAACTGTTCGAAGTGAATTTACGGACTGAAGCGCATCACAGCACAGCAGCCGCTCGGAAGTACTCAGCGACACGCGAACAGCACTCATACGCCTCAGTGTCTGCCACTCTGAATCTCTCTGTAGTTTCAGCCTGCAGTCACAGACACGAACATGAACCGGCTGCCAACCACCGTCAGCAATCATCCGAAATACGTTGAGCGATTGCCAGAAATCAGGCGTGCGAGCGAACTGGAGATGCCGACCAACCTGACGACGCTCGGGTCGCGCCCCGCGGGACCATCAGAGATCCATCTGGAGCCAGATCCAGAGGCTCATCAAAGCGGAACCTGCAGCACCTGACGCGGAGCGGGCGAATCTGAGTGAACCGTCAGACCGGACGAACGAACCGAAGGCGATCGCCAGACGAGGTTTCGACAACGTCCAGCGTTCGCGATGCAATTCGACGTGCTGTATCAGATGCCACAACCAGCAACAGTCGCCCTCCATGAGCGAACATCACATCACCATCCTGCTCTGTGTCAGGCCTGAAGGTGACAAGTCCATCCTCAAATTCCATTCGCACGGTGGTCCCCTTCGGTTGTCCACGCAGTTTGAACTTCAGGCGAGAGAATGCAGCGGCAGTAATCTTCATCGAAAAAACTCCTGGCACGGGAAATCACAAAAGATCCAGCAGAGCCGATCGTCGGGGCGCCGCCGGCGGACCTGAAGGTCGTGAAGGACCCGCATCATCCTTGTCCCGCGCTTCGCTCACAGCAATGGAACGTCCTGCGATGGATTGTCCGTTCATCCGGACAATCGCCTCTTCAGCGTCATCCATGGAAGGCATCTGCACAAAGGCAAATCCGCGGGGAGATCCGGAGGCCCGGTCCTTGATCAGTCGAACGGAAGTCACTCGCCCGTAACGGGAAAATGCACGTTCAAGTTCCGCCTCGGACGTTTGATAAGAAAGGTTGCCAACAAAAATTGTCGTCATTCAATGGGTTCCAGCCCGGTGGGCTTTCTTGGCTTCGTAAATTCCATGCACGAAGTCAGCACAGACCTGTTTGAAAAGGGAAACTGCAGGGTTTCGCAGTCAGCCCGGAGCCGAGTGCCTCGGCGAAGCGAGTCAACCAGTCGTCGCTCTGAAGCGAGATTCACTGCTCCCGTGGTCCGCCCTGCAGCATGTCCAATCGGCAGAGCAATTTCATCCCCGGTGAGAACAGAGCCGCCAGCGAATTGATCGCCGCTCAGTTCGAGCATGAGTGGTATCGCGAGACGACTGCACACGGGGCCAAAGCATCGAGCAAAACCGGCCCACAACATCAGTCGTCAGGGCACGAGTTCAAATCTTTTGGAACTCTGAACAGTTCTGCAACAGGCAGACATTCAAACGCAAACCTGCAACCACCACTTCGTCTCGACCAAAGTCGATGCAGGATGGGCGAAAGTGGAGAAACGATTCCCCGATGCCCCAAAAGCCAGCGAAACAGAATGTTCGCTCCTGAAGTATATCGATCATCGACACATGAAGTCGGAAGAATTGGAAGTTTCAATTGTCACACTTGTGTCACACGACTTAACTCGTTTCAAATCAGCAACTTGCATTCGCAAAATATTTTCACGCCGGAGCAGGCTGATCTCTTTCGGATGAACCTTGGGGCGGAAGCGGGCGAGGTGCGTCCGTCAGACGGCTGCCACGGAGAACTCAAACAGACCCCAACCTGAACGCCTCGCCAACATCGCCCGTCACCTGCTTTGTGCAAGACACATCGGCGCAGCGAAATCGATTGAGGCGTCAAATCCCATGCGATCATTGACGCGCTGACAGCCATCACGTGTCAGGCTCGCAGTGATCAACCAGGTCGATTCACCACAGATACCGCCGGAGTCAAATTCGATGGCAATTCAAATGCCTGTATCGACAGGTGTCCGCAGCCATTCTGCTTCCCGCCGCAGAATGAGAACACAATCAACATCACCTGAATCATCCCGCCACTCTCCGGACATCCATATTCGCTGCGATTGAGATGAATCGAGGCAGCAGCGAACGTTCCAGTGGGAAGTGTTGCATTCTCCAGCAAAGCGTTCCTGACAGCCTGTGTGAGTCGATCTTTCCCCGAGATGTTGACAGCCTCTGTAAGGGAGTCCTTGATTTTGATGTAAAACATGACGGCATCAATCTTCGAGTCAAACGAACCGATGACGAGCGGATAAATCATACGGGCAGGGTATTGACACATGTGCCTAAGGCGACATCCACCTAAGAACGCTGAATGCAAGGATTTCATTATCAGCACGGCAGTGCTGCCCTTGCCTTCGAATTCCGTATCTGGAAAATCCTGACAGGCAACGTTCAACAAGACTGATCGTGCTGGAGCCTGGCAGCAATTGAGGAGAAACAGTGAGCGAAAGCAACTCAGACCGTTCGATCTCAGGATGGTGGGCAATGCTCAAGGCTGGACAGACGGAAGCAGCTGATGAGCTCTGGAACAGATATTTTGGCCGTATGGTTCGATCGGCGCGCCAGAGATTTCCGTCCGGAGCTCGTCGTGAGTCTGACGAAGAAGATGCGGCGCTGAGTGCGTTCCACAGTCTTTGCCGAGGTGCCATGGCGGGTCGATTTGACGTTGTTCAGAATCGTGATGACCTGTGGCGACTTCTCGTAGCAATCACAAACAGAAAGGTCGTCGATCAGATTCGCAGAAGCACGGCCACAAAGCGAGGGGCGGGCGATGTGATGGGGGAATCGGCCTTCATCAACCCGACAAATACCGAAATGGATGGCATCAACAACGCAATTGGTGACGATCCATCTCCGGAATTCCTTGCAGCCGTTGACGATCAACTTCAGCACCTGCTCAGACTTTTGCGTGACGAATCGCTTCGACAAATCTGCCAACTCCGAATGCAGGGCTATTCCAACGATGAAATTGCTGGGCGGATGGGAATCACGACGCGCAGCATCGAACGCAAGCTTCAATTGATTCGCGACAAGTGGTCAAAGGAGATGGGATGAATCGACGGAATGTCATCAAATAATGGCGAAAACACTGCATTTTTCGAACCCTCAGAAAAAACATGGATTCTGTGTCGGTCCGCGAAACGGCTTTGCGGTGAATGGGTGTGACGACGTGACCACAGTGAAAAACGGGAAACGGCAGTCAAACAGAACATTAAAAAACACCCATTGTGTATGACGAGGCACTCGCATGACCAGATTGTTGAAAGCAATGTGTGTGGCCGTGGCACTTTACGAATGCTCTCATTCGGCTTCTGCCGGTGTGGACACTGACGAATTCAAACGCAGTGTCTGGGACACACAATACGAATCGATGGGAGGAGACCTGATTTCCGCGACGGTCTTTCTGAACGGTGATTCCGGCCACTACGACACAGCGTACGGCAGCGGTCGTCTGTCGAGGATCACCTATCGATTTGATGAAGTTGATGGTGAGTATAAAGCGACCGTACATGGACGTTGGGCGATGGACAACATGTCCGGTGAGTTCCGCTTTGTTTCCAGTAGCTTTCTTGAGCCGCAACAGTGGAATGGCGACTGGAGCATGAATGGTCAGAGGCGAGGCCGCTGGACAGGGCGACTGCGATCCGTTGCACAGGGCTCCGCGACTCCCACGGGATTTTCCCAGAATGGCTTCGGGCAGACGAGTTGCCAGACTCGAACTCTGCAGTCAAATGTTTCGACACCGGTTCGAGGCGGCACTTACAGCGACTGGTCATGGCATTCAGCCAAAGGGTACCACTATCGCACATGCTTGTTGCCGGCAGGAGGATGCCAGTACCTGATTTCGTATCCAGACAACCCTGACTGGACCTACTGGTACAACCCATCAAGCAAGGTTTTCTGGTGTGCATGTCCAACTGTCAATCACCCAACCTATGGCTGCCAGATTCAAGGTGGTCACAATCTGTTCCTGATGGCTTCTTCCAAGGCCTCTACAATCGATGCCACGGTCTTCCCTGATCCAGGTGTCAATGGGGCGAACTTTAAGCGTTCAATGACCGCGACTGACTCAAGCGGTGTCACGGTAGCACTCAATCCACCGCCAGCCGATCTTCCTTGAGACATTTCGTGACAGAACGCGACAAACCTGGCCGACCGTTCCTCGACACGATCGGCCTTTTCTGATCAGTGTTGAAGACGCATTCTGAGTATCAAGGAACTGCCGAAAACAAACCACTGAAAGGGGGAATGTATCGAAGGAACTGCATCGTTGGGATTACTCAACGGCGAAAGAATGACGAACTTCGCAGCAGGGGTCAGTGCCATGCGAAAATCCTGTGTGCATACGCACGCAGAAAGAATGGTTGCGAAGAATCTGACCGACGGTGAAAAACGTTGTCGCCTCCCCGATCTTGTGACTTTTGATGCCTGCACAGCAAGACGTGGACAGGGTTGTGTCGTGAGGGATTACTGTTCGGTTTCGTGACTTTGAAACGATGCTGATCGAAAACATGGAAGCGTCAGGATCTTCAGATCCCGGGCAGGCATCAACCTTCTGGAAGATACTCACCGGAGCATTTAAGACATGGATAACAGAGCGATTCCCGGTCTTTACGAACGGAGGGATTATCCGTTGAGCCTTGCCCACTCTATGAAAGCCTTTTCAAGCGAGGAACTCACATAATGACTGACGGTTCCGACCTGAGCATCTCTGACCAGATTGACATCGCATGCGATGAGTTTGAGGCGTTATGGCATAGTTCATCGAGGAAGTCGATCGAAGAGTTTCTCAGGCCGGACATGCCGGATGAACATCGTTGCCGACTCTTTCGAGAACTTTTGTTGCTGGAATTGGATCTGCTGAGGCAGAGACAATTGCCGAAGCCTGATGAAGCGAGTCTGCACCAGAGGTTTCCACAGTATGCTTCTGTGATCGCAGAAGTCTCTCGAACGTCTCAAACGATTGTCCCTCTTCGCGGATCCCATGATCAGCATCTGAATAAGGGCAGGCCTGTCGAGGAGCAGTCAGTGACGCAGCGTTCAGCAGAACAACTCGTCACACCGGCGGACCGTCAGTCGAGCAACCAGGTCCGCTATTTTGGCGACTACGAATTGCTCAGCGAAATCGCTCGCGGCGGAATGGGGGTCGTTTACAGGGCTCGTCAGACGAATCTGAACCGTATCGTCGCGTTAAAGATGATTCTGGCCGGGCAACTGGCATCGGAAGAGGAAGTTCAGCGATTCCGAACAGAAGCCGAAGCGGCTGCTAATCTCGATCATCCGGGAATTGTGCCGATTTATGAAATTGGCCAACATGATGGGCAGCACTTTTTCTCGATGGGCTATGTGGACGGCTGCAGTCTGGCCGATCGAGTACGCAATGGTCCATTACCGCCTAAAGACGCTGCCGAGTTGACAAAGAAGATTGCTGAGGCAATTGCGTTTGCTCACAGCCGCAACGTAATCCATCGAGATCTGAAGCCGGCTAATGTTCTGCTGGATTCGAACGGCGAACCCAGGGTCACTGACTTTGGCCTTGCCCGCAAAACTGACAATGACAGTGGCATGACACGCACCGGTGCCGTGATGGGCACACCCAGCTACATGCCACCGGAACAAGCGGCCGGTAAGACCAGCGAAGTCGGGCCGCTGTCAGACGTATATTCACTCGGAGCGATCCTCTACTGCCTGCTCACCGGTCGTCCGCCGTTCCAGGCCGTAAGCTGGTCGGAGACCCTGCAGCAGGTTCAGAAAGATGAACCAATCTCCATTCGCTTATTGATGCCATTCGTTGCCAGAGATCTGGAAACAATTTGCCACAAATGCCTGAACAAGGATTTCAACCGCCGTTACCAGTCGGCAAGACAGCTTCGTGACGATCTTCAACGGTGGCTGATCGGTGAACCAATTCTGGCACGTCCCGTCAGCCGGGCAGAACGAATCCTGCGCTGGGTTCAACGCAATCGTATGGCAACCGCCGCCGCTGCATTAGCTGTCCTGACTCTCATGGCAATGATCACAGTGCCGTGGTTCGTTCTGGTCCGCGAGCGACAGCATGCTGAACGTCTGTCTGACGAGCATTCGAAGACTCTGAAGTATCTGGTCGAATCTCAACGCAATGAGTTCCGGGCGACGGAAGCACTTGACAAAGTCCAGAGGGCGGAAAAAGCGAGGACCAAACTCCTCTGGTCTTCTCTGTTGGCTGAAGCTCGCGCGAGAACATACAGCGGCACTTCCGGGCAGCGTTTTCAGGCACTCGCTGCCATCCGAGAGGCTGCAAAGATCCAAACCGACCTCACCATGCGAAACGAAGCGATCGCGGCGCTCCGACTTGTGGATTTCGAACCGACCGCCCGTGAATTCGAAACCCAGCCGATCGCGCAACTTCAACATGAGGATGGCCATTCCGTTCAGTCTACGGGCACTGGTGCCGTGGCGACCATTCTTCCGGATACGAAGATCGTGGAAATCAAAGATGGAAAAGGAACAGCACTCTGTCGACTTCAGCATCCGTTGCATGTCGAAACCCTCCAATGGCGACGCGATGGAAAGATGCTGGCTGCAGGGGGCATTGACTGCTGTGTTCATATCTGGAACATTCCGGAAGGCGATAAGCAGTGCATCCTCGAAGGCCATCAGTCTGGTATCAATCGGATCGAATTCACTCCTGATGGCTCTAAGGTCCTCACCAGTAGCTACGATGGCACCAGTGCAGTTTGGGATACAATGAGCGGCCAACGACTTCTGCGGACTTTGTCTGCCATCTCGGGGCCATTTTCCTCTGACGGCACGATGCTGGAAAATGAAGGACAAACCCTCCTGCTGGCCGATGCCCGCGAATGTCGCGTGCTGCATCACGGCACGATTGGCCGGGGGGGCGACCTGTCCCGTCGGGTTCACGGCGTTTGGTCTGGATCGTTCAGCCCAGACAGCAGACTTCTTGCGACCGGACAAACTTCTGGTATCAAGCTGTGGGATGTACGAAGCGGCCGTTTACTTGCAGGCTTTGATGGCAACGCCGGCGTTGTCTTTGCACCTGACGGATCGCTTTGGACTGTCGAACGGGAAGGCATCGCGCGACGATCCATTTCGCTGGATCCGAAGACCAACGTTGTTTCCATCGGCCCACCCGAACGAATCAGCGTTCCAGGTGCTTTTTCGAGCATGGGCAATTGTCGAATGGCAGTGTCTCCCGATGGGCAATATCTGGCTATTCCTGATCGCGAATTGAACGTCGCATGGGTGATCGATACGGACTCTCGATCGGTTCGTGGAACCATCAAACAGCCTCGCTGCATGGATGTGTGTTTCAGTCCCGACTCACGCCTGCTTGTTGCCAGCTCCTGGGCATGGTCACCGCCGCAACCTGTGAGCATCGTAGAATTGGAAACGCTCGACTTGGTTGGAAAAATTGAGGGTTCGACTTACGCGAGAACCGAATTCTGTCCGGATAGTTCAATCCTGTTCCTTGCGGCTTCCGATGGTGACCACTTTTACGATCCGGAATCGTGGGATCTGGTTCGAACCATTCCGCGTTCGAGCCATCTGCCGGGACATGTGTCATTTTCACGAACAGGCTCGTGGGGAGTGTCTTTGAATTCCCTTCAGTCAGTTCGATTGTTCAATTCCGCTTCCGGAGATGAACTTGCGACACTGATTCCACCCGTACCAATGCTGATTTCATCGCTTTCTATCAGTCCGGACGATCGCTTCCTCGCTGTCCCGACGGAGTCAAATCAAGTGTTTCTGTGGGATCTTGACCTGATCAATAGTCAGCTCGACGAGATGAACCTCGCATGGTCCGAACGTCCTCAGCAAGTGATCGAATTGACTAAGCCTCTGACTTGCAGAGGAGCCGACGAGGCCGCCGAAAATCTGCCGTGACGCTGATTGTGTTTTCGATGGGACGATCCACTGTTTCGCACGGGGAATCTGTCGCTCGGCTCATGATGGTCAATCGCCGTAAGACACAGGAGAATTCCAGAGATGACTGACGAGACTGCTCTGAGCATTTCGGACCAGATCGATATCGTCTGTGATGAGTTCGAACGGGCATGGACCGCTGGAGAGCGAAAATCCATTGAGGAGTTTCTTTCCCTGCAGTTTTCAGAACCCCACCGAAAGAAGTTGCTGCGTGAACTCATTCTGCTGGAACTCGACTTGCAGCAGCAGTCTCGGGAACCTGTATCTGCCGAATCGGCTCTGCGCAAGCGATTCCCGGATGATGCAGAGATCGTCTCCGATATCTTTCGGATGACGGAAACCATCATTCCCGCGCAGCAGACCCAGGACGGTTCATTGCACAAGAACCACGAACAGACATTTGTGCATGACCAGTGTGCCTCGAATGGATCGCAGAATGATCGAGATTCGAGTCGGCGATCAAGATTTTCCATTTTGCGTTTGCATGCCAGGGGGGGATTGGGCGAAGTCTTCGTGGCACGCGATACTGAACTGAATCGTGAAGTGGCGCTGAAAGAGATTCAGCCGCACTTTGCCGACCATCTTGACAGCCGCAGTCGATTTGTACTGGAAGCGGAAGTCACGGGAGGGCTGGAGCATCCCGGTATTGTTCCCGTCTACGGTCTTGGCCAGTACGAAGACGGGCGTCCGTATTACGCCATGCGCTTTATCAAAGGCGACAGCCTCAAAGAAGCTATCGAAGCGTTTCATGGGAAAGCGGAAAGTGGAGAGCGGACAGCCGATCAATACAACGGACTCGCCTTTCGCAAGCTCCTCGGTCGGTTCATCGATGTCTGTCAGGCGATCAGCTACGCGCATTCGCGAGGTGTGCTGCATCGTGACCTTAAGCCCGGAAACATCATGCTCGGCAAGTACGGCGAGACGCTCGTGGTCGACTGGGGACTTGCAAAAGTTGCTGACCGATCTGACGCGATGGCCGCCACGAACGAAGGCACGCTTCAACCGGCATCCGGCAGCGGTGTTACTCCGACAATGATGGGCAGTGCGATCGGGACTCCGGCGTACATGCCGCCGGAGCAGGCGGCTGGACGCATTGATGAACTCGGTCCGGCCAGCGACGTCTACAGTTTGGGAGCCACCCTATATCACCTTCTTGTTGGACATGCTCCGTTTCGCGGCACTGAGACCCGCAAATTGCTGGACGATGTCCAGGCCGGACGTTATCAGGCTCCACAGAAAGTGCAGCCGGCAGTCCCCAGATCTCTCGACGCGGTTTGTCTGAAGGCGATGTCACCTAAACCCGGTGATCGCTACCCCTCGCCGCTGGACCTGGCCGACGATATCGAACGGTTCCTTGCCGATGAACCAGTGACGGCATTCATCGAACCGTTTTCTGTCCGCGCCCGCCGCTGGGTTCGCAAACATCAAACGCTCACCGTCACCACTGCGGCAGTCGTGCTGGTCTCCACCGTTGGGCTCGGTGGGTTTTCCACGATCGTCAGCGGCAAGAACGCCGAACTGAACATCGCCAACACGAACGAACGCAACGCCCGAACCGCCGCAGAGACCGCTCAGAAATTGGCCGAGACCAACGAACAAGCCGCCCGCGAACAAAGCCAACTTGCACTTTCGACACTGACTTCCGTCGTCAACGACATTCAGCGGGGATTGAGTAGTATCCCCGGATCAAGCGAAGTGCGTCGCCGGATGCTGACGACATCGCTGGAAAAACTCGATTCCGTTTCTACGACGTTTCTTTCCCAAACGTCAGTTGACGGCAGCACATGGCAGGCGCTCATTGAGACCGGCGACCTGATCTTTCGTTTCAGCAGCTCTGCCGATGCTGGCATTCCAGCCGGTCAGGCGGCAACGTCCGTAGATGAGGTGACGTCAGAACCCTTGACCGCTCGCTGGAATTCTTCCACGACTCTCGAGCCTCAACACATCACTGCATATTGCAGAAACCACAGCAACGGACGGACGTATACCTACATGCAAACTGGCGGACCATCTCCAAGTCTGACCGTCAGCCGTCCCGGCATTGTCATTCATGAAAGTCGTTACACCGGTGAATGCCGGCATGGCGACACGAGGTACTTTCAATATGTTGTCACATATTCAGCGGATTCTTCGCCCGCGTGGGTCCATACGGCAACACAACTGGGCCAATACGAAATCTGGTTTCCGGAGACCGGAAATGGCGAAGTCCTTTACACGAAGGACAAGGGACAACGTTTTCTATCTCAACAAGAGGTTCCCCCCGCTGGCGACGTGGTCACAAACGAGTCTTATGATCAAATCACCGCTGTGCAGCTTGCAGACAAGTACTTTCAGCGAGCTTTTCAGATTGCAAAGCAACTTGCTGAAGCAGATCCTCAGAACGCCCAGTGGCAACGGCAGTTGTTTGTGACACACGAACGACTCAGTATCGTGTTGCGAAAGCTCAATCGCTTCGAAGACGCTCTGAGGCAAATGGAATCTGCTTTGCAGATCACTCGGATGCTCGTCGCGTCCAACCCTGGAAACGCGGACAACCTACTCGACCTTTCCCTGTCGCTTGAAAGGCTCGGCGTGATCTCTCTCAATCTTGGACGTGTGAAGGAGGCACTTGAGTTCCAGGAGGAGGCGTTGCAAATCCGTCGCACAGTTGCCGAGTCTGATCCGAAACATCTGCAAAAGCAGCTTGCCCTTCTGGTGTCTTGCAACAAGGTTGGAGACATTATGTTAGCGACGGGACGCACCGACGCCGCGGCTGTTCTATATCAGGACGGAATGACGATCAGCAAAATGTTGGTCGAAGCAGATCCCGACAATACCCAACATCACCGGGAACTCGCGTACTCTTTCACCAATCTCGGTGAAGTGTCTTTAAGGCTCGGAAAGAACGATGAGGCCCTCAGGCATTTTCAGGACGGGCTCCAGATTCGTCGCGCCCTCGCCGAGGCCGACGTCAGCGACAGTTTCAAGCAGCATGACCTCTCCAGTTCACTTGAACGAACAGGAGACACTTTGTTGCAACTTGGCCGCCCGGATGATGCGCTCGCTCACTACGAGGAATGTGTACGGCTTCTTGGGACGCTTACTAACGCAGATCTCAACGCCGCAGAACTGCGAGTCAGCCTGTCATTGGTATCCGTAAAAAATGGTGCCGTCCTTCTCAAGCTTGGTCGCATCGAGGAAGCGATCACTCAGCACCAGAATGCGTTGAAGATCCGGAGAGATCTTGCCAAGGTAGATCCCACCAACCTCCAGAAGCAACGTGGTGTGGCGTCGTTATCAGACCATTTCGGCAACGTGCTTTACGATCTCGGTCGCCCAGAACACGCTATCGCGGAGTATCTGGAATGTCTGAAACTCCGTCGGGCAATTGCTGAAGCCAACCCACGCGACTCAGGAATCGAATCAGACCTGTTATATTCGCTGAATAGACTAGGAGATGTTTATCTTGCGCTCAAGCGTCCTGACCAGGCCCTTGGGCTTTACGAGGATGCCCTGAAGATTCGCCGCACGACCGCAGAGGCTGATGCCGATAACGCCATCGTGCAGGTTGATCTGGCGAACTTGCTAAACCACCTGGGCGACGTCTTCATGCAAGTCGGTCGAACCGAAGAAGCAATCACACAGTTTCAGGACAGGGTGAAAATCCATCGCGTGCTGGCAGAAGCCGATCCCGGCGACGCTCAGAAACAGCGTAACCTGTTAGTCTCAATGAACAAACTTGGTGACATGTTTCTACGAATCGGCCGCACCGACGAGGCGCTCAGGGTGTATCAGGACGGAATGACGATCAGCCGCTCGCTGATCGAAGCCGATCCGAACCACACCCAGAATCAACGTGAACTGGCGTTCTCGTTCAACAATCTCGGTGAAGTGTTCCTGGCACTTGGCCGAACCGACGAGGCGCTCACACAGTTTCAGCACGGGCTGAAAACCCGTCGCGCGCTGGCTGCGGTTGATCCCGATAATTCCCTCTGGCAAAAGGATGTCGTGGTCAGCCTGCACCGGATCGGACAAGTTTACATGGTGAGAGATGAATTCACGATGGCACGCGAGTCCCACGATGCGTGTGCTGCCATTTTGAGATCGATGATCGATCGCGGCATGACGGTGAATCAGTCAAAGCAGGATCTGGCTTTGGCGGAATCCTCTTCGCAGGCCGCTCGAATGAGCGAAACGAGTCTCGGCGAGTGGGAGGCACTGCTGGCACAACCGCTGGCAACGTTGCCGGCATTGCTCGAGATGCGAGGCATCCATCTTACTAAACGCTCGCGTTTCCCCGAGGCCGCTCAAGCCGCAGCGAAGCTGAAGGAACTTGACCACGCGACGAACGTGCAACTCTACAACGCCGCATGCATGTTCAGCCTTTCTGCGGCGTCAGTCAAAGCCGAGGAAGGCAAGGAGCTCACGGCCGAGCAGACGGCTCAGCGGAATGAGTGGATCAATGCGGCTCTGGCGACTTTGAAGCAGTCCATCAACAAAGGCTGGAGCGACTTCGCCCACATGCAGCAGGACTCCGACCTCGCGCCACTCCGAGACTTCCCGGAGTTCAAGGCGATGATCCCGGCTTCTGCACCGCCTGAGCGGCAAAAGTGAACCATGGCATCCTCCATAGGGATTCATCGGAACGCGAGTCAGCAGCTCACCAAGGATCGGTTTCATTGAGCCGTTTTCTCCGTCCGACATGCCCTTCCACACGTCACGCTACGGACCCGTTTCTCACCCAACCCTGTGTTTTTACAGAAAAGATGACAAGAAGCCCGAATACAGCAAATGATGTGTCGGGCAGGGATGCTTTTCTTCGGTGAACATTTGCAGAGGGCGTGTTTTCAGCCCGCTACGTCCGAAACAGAATCGTGAACATGTCGCAAAATCCTGACTTGCACGGATCATGAGGGTCCGTCATCGGCCCGAGAATTCGCCATGCATACCGACGGAACGCCCTCGAATTTCGCTTGAGTGTGCCATTTTCAACGCTTGTCCGTCGGCAGATTTGTCCACTACCACTATTTCAGCCTTGAAGGTGCCGCAGGCAACCCACCGTGTTTAGCAGATGTGAAGCGTCTGCCTTGTACGAAAGGTTCAACAATGACCAATCGATCTCCCAGGATAGTGATTGAAGACCTGTCTCCGCTCGCGACGCCCACCGAACAGGAAATGGCAGACGTCTTTGGAGCCGGACGCCAAAAGAAATGGCAGTATTCCGGCCAGGCCATGGAAGTGCTCGAGGTTCGACAGATGATGTCGGCCACGAATTCCGCTGCCCGGATGGATCAGGCAGCAACAGAAATTCCTCAGTCGCTTTTTCCGCATGTCAAATCGGCGCTGCAGAATCTTGAGCAGAGGATGACTTCGACGACAGCCGGTTTTTTCCGGACGACGCTGCCTGGTAATACGTTGTCACCGGAAGTGAAAAAGATCCTGACGGAACTGTTGTCTCAGGCGGCTGTGGCGCAGTCGACGTCCGAATTGGGCGCGAAGGGGATTTCTCTGGTTTCAAAAGCTTCGGATCAGGACATTTCCAGATTCCTGGCGGGAGGTGGAGCTGCAAAGTCCGATCTGATCGTACTTCTGCTGAGTGGTGACGTGACGCGGCGAATCACTGGGGAGCTTTCCGGACAGCAGGCCGTATCGGTATCAGGGACAAGTGTGTCCGCCAGCGTGACAGGACAACAAACCGGCGATCTGCATGTCGTCGAGAATTTGATTTTTGGCCTCGACGCATCTGGACGAGTCTTTGTTCGAGAAGGCAGCACTGTCCAATCGGATATGAATGCCAGTGGACAGGTGAAGTTCAGCGGTGCTGCGGGGAAATCAGTATTTGCATTGACGGGGACAGACAACCTTGCAGCGACAGCAGCCTATAATCTGAATGACGGCGACAGCATTTCCGATGAAAAACTCTATCTTGCCACCGACGATCTGTTCAGCAGGTTTGGTAAGTCCGATGCTCCGTCTGGAACATTTACTCTGAATGACACGACGATGGAGTTTGTACTGGGAGGTGCGAAGACCCAGATTTCCTTTCCCGTCAGTGCCGGATGGGATTTGTCAAAAGGATCGGCAACTGCAACATTGACGGATGCTCAGCTTGCCGATGCGGTCGCCAGGATGGCCGATGCGGCAATCGATCATGTCCAGGACCGGATTGCTCCGCTGGCACGAAAAGCGGAGCACGTCCCGCTGCTTGGCCAGTCTGTTGCCGACACTCTTCGGACGCTGATGAACGACCAGACGGAACTGGATGTTCCCGCTTTGAAAGGGCTCGAATACCTGAAGAGCAAGGGAATCAAAGTTGTTTCGATGGTCAGCGTTCGAAGCCTGCTGTCCGGACAGTTCACGGACATCTTTCTGCTGAGCTGGTCAGGCACCGTCAAAAGCGATGCGATCAGTGTGATGGGATCAGGAGAATTCGGAAAGGCGGGCGGCATTCGGGTTTCCGGAACAGGCCGATTCAATGTGACGCCAATCCTTAACTACAATCTGACGTTCGGTCTGGACGCGACTGGGGGCGTGTACTTTCAGGAAGGCCAGTCGAAGATTGCGGTGTCCCTGGCCATTGATGTCGTGGATGGTGGCGCTGTCGTCAGGATTCCTGGCTTGTCCGATGTCAATGCGATATTGACGAAGACTAAAAAAAATCTGGCGACGGCCGAGTTGAGTGTTCGATTTGATGATGGAGATCGAACATCGGGCGAACGACTGTATCTGACAGGGAATACCGGAAATGATCAAAACCAGCTGTTGAAATTTGCCGCCACAACAGAATTTCATGCGTCGGTACGAATGACGATGGACCGTCCGGCAGACCAGATGCCAGTACTCGTGAGGTCGGTTCTTTCGGGAGTCCTGCCTTCGACATTATCATGGACGGCGACGATTGATCATTCCGGAATCCTCGAACCAGGAAAGGACTTTCGGTCGACACTGGATTACAAGCTGAATGAGGGATCAGTCGGTGAAATCGTCAGCAAACTCCAGAGTACCAGTGGGGTTGAAGATGCGCTCAGGAATTATGCGCTGGATCAAATCGCCGAAAACAACCCGTTGTCGCCTCAGTTGCAAATGGCATTGGGAACAAAGATCCCTCTGCTCGAAAAAAGTGTGATGGACCTTCTGGATATCCCGGTCGGGCTGCAGTACCTGATTGCGCCGCTGTCCTTCAAAAAACAGAAGCCGGCTGAAAAACCGGGAGACACGCTCAAGTTCAATCTGGACCTGCTTTCAACAACATCGATTGTGCAGATGCTCTCCGGGCAGAGGTACAACATTGTCAGTGTCGTGATTGATCAGCGTTACGAAAAGCTTCTGAAGGAACAGACGATCGTCAAGGACCAGGTCATTGCCACATACTTTGGCATTGTGTCGGTGACAGCGTCGGCCGCATTGCAGCCGGGTTTCTTTCTTGAGGTCTTTCTGTCGGCCGGGATCGACAGCGACGGGCTTTACATCAATGGTGATACGAGTGCCGTGACGGGGAAGATAGCAAAACCGAACATTAAACTCGGAGGCATTCTGTGGGTGAAGCCGACAATCAGCGGAAAGCTGACCGTCGTACCATTTGTGAGTGTCACCGCTCATGTGGGAATCCAGGCGGGAGGAACGGCAACGATCCTGTCAACCCACGGCGCTGATCCCAAAATGCGGATCTCGGAGATCAAGTCTGATCAGGTCGGACTGGGAATTGCCGTAGACCTGAAGCTCAAGTTGACGGGAGAAATTGGATTCAGGGATCTGAATCTTGTCAGGCCTTTTGAATCCAAACAGCAGCAGTTCAACCTCTACACATCAGACAACGGCACGACGCTTCGTGATGTGCAGACGAAACTGCAGTCATTCAAATCCGAAATGGAGTCCGAAGGAAGAAACTCGATCTACAAAGCGGCGGCAGCGACAGGAGATCCGACTTTAGTCACAGCCGCCATGGGACTCTTGTATGAAGAAACGAAAGACTATGCCGATGCGGCCCGCAGAGCACTGATCGATTATGGAATGAATGTTCGAGCGGTGGCTGTTGCCTTATACGCCAAACAAAGACGAATCGCCGAGACAACAAAAGCACTATGGGCTGGGTGCGGTGACAACCTGACGACACTTGTCAGAGGCATTTCTGCTGCTATGAATAATAGTTCGTTTGTTGTCTCGGCCGTTGTTTTCAGTCAGATTACATCGGACCTGCCCCGGATCGCATCCGCCATGCTCGCGGATAATCTGTATTCCCCCAAAGATTTCATTCGCACACTCGGTCCAAAAGGCGTTGTCCCGGTAGATATTTCTGCCGTTGCAGGAATCGCGTCGCGCCTGGTGGGGGGGAGTTTGTCCGGAGTTGTCGATTTGCTGTATCAGGGAGGAAACTTTCTGGAACCGGGTCAAATTGCCAGCTCCATGTCAGACCGTGTGGGGGGCCTTGCGAAATCGCTCTCCTCGGTGGCGTCTGCGATGTCAAATTTTCTGAGTCGTTCGGATGTGTTCGACGCGATTTGCAATCGAGACAACCGCGAGGATTTTGCGGGTGCGGCCCGGGCTTTCATGAATTCGAGTGGCCTGAATTATAGCCTGCAGCGCATTACGAGTCTGATGCGGCAAAATTACTCGAATAACACGGTTGCAGATGTGCTATATAATAAACTGAATTTAAATGCGTTTCAAACGGCAAAACTCCTGAGTGCTGCAGGACTTGGCCCCATTGCGCTGGCGCGAAGCCTGAAGAACGGGGCGAATATGGGGATCACAACACTCACAAAGGCACTATATGATGCTTCAGGCGCAAATCTGAGTATTGATGATGTCACGAAAGCCCTGTTCAGTCGTTCGGGGCTGGACCTCTCCCGATATGTAACGGCTCGCGCCTTGAATCAATTGAGTGGAGTTGGCACATCGACGATTGCGTCGGCTTTGAAAAATGCGGGGCTTACAGATCCGGCCGATGTTGCACGAGTTCTCTATAACAGCTCGGGGCTCAATCTCTCCCTTAAAGATGCTGCCAGTGCACTTTTTCATGGTTTTGGCAATATGACATTCGACCAGGCTCTCAGGATCTTGAATTCGATTGCCTGAGTGTCAGCAGAGAGTTTCTTTCGGAATATGATAATGTCTGAGGCTGATGTTCTGGTTTGCGGAGTCCCACTTTCTGCCAGGGATATGCTGCGCCAGATGTACATTCGAGGTATTCTCCATCAACCGCTCAACGTTGTGGTTCGGGATCAGATCGTACAGGCAGAAGCTGCCCGACATCGGCTTGCCGTCGATACGGCACAACTGCAGCATGCTGCCGACGAGTATCGGCGACGCAATAACCTCCATTCAGCAGATGCGACCCTCAAATGGATCAAAGGGCTGGGCATCAATGTGGCAGCATTTGAGCGGCGACTCGAGGTCGACTTGCTGACCAGCATGCTGAAGGACGTCCTTTTTCTCGAAAAAGCGCGGCAGGCAATACAGAACAGTCCTTCAGAGTTTGATCTGCTGGAAATACTGGAAGTGTTTGCGTCTCGCGATGATCTTGCTCAAGAGCTTCGCTGTCAGTTGCTGGAACAAACACTTTCGCTGGCAGAACTCTTTCAGCTTGATGGTGTGAGTATCCGGAGTCGACAGATCGTTCGGTCGGGCTTGCCCATGTCAATGCGCGGTTCGGATCTACAGTGCGGTTCGATGAGTATTTCTGATGCTGAAGAAACCGAATTTGGATTCCGGCTGATGCTTGTGAAAAGCATCAGCCGCACAGTGGAAGAAGCGGATGCTGTTGCGCGCGTTTGCGACCTTTTCTTTGAGGTTTGGATGCAGTCAATGCTCCGGTCTGCTGATGTGTCGTATCCCATGCTGGAAGCATGGTTGTGAGATTCGTACGCTTTCGGACACCAACATTTTGTAGGTTTTGTTTCTTTTGGCGTCATCAAAGGAGGGGGGAGGGAATGTAAAAGGGGACATTCTCAATACTGTTCGGCACTGGTGTTGCTGAACGGTGCATTGTAGAGAGCGAGCCCTTTGGTTTCGACTGTGACAGACCTGAGCAGGGTGAAGTCGATGCGTGAGTGACGTCGTGGCGGCGGATGGGAGTGTGATCCGCGCAGCGTGAAGCGGGACTGGCGACGCGACTGGAGTGCCCCGTGAAATCAGATCAGCGGTTTTCGAGGCTCAGCGGGCTTGTGCAGTTTGACCAGGTGAGCCAGCAGCTCTTTTTCGTCGGCCATGCCGCAGACGTACCAGCAGATCATCTCGTGAGTCCGCAGCGTTGGCTTCTTCCCGGTCCACAGGCTGATCAGCATGCAGGCGATAATCGCACAGTACACCTGC
>JBKDRW010000045.1:0-14320 GCA_046341255.1 Planctomycetota bacterium | reverse complement strand
ATGCCAGTGTCTTCTGTGTGAAGGCCCCGCTGGCAGGAGCATCTCCCAGTGAATCGAGCAGTTGCCACGTTCTGTCGAGTGTTTCCGCGTACCGCCGGAGTCCCGGATTGGCGACCAACTGGCGTTCCACGCTTTCGCAGGCGTGTTCATCCAGTTCACCGTCAAGGTACGCAACGAGTTCCGACAGCTGAGCATCCGGCTGGTCCTCTGCGTCATCGACAGGCTCGTTGTGTTCGTGAGAGCTCATCAGACAAATCGCTCCAGAGCTTCCTTGAGTTTCCCTCGAGCCCGAGACAGCAGGGATTTGACAGCCACGGGGCCCAGCCCCATGACAGCCCCGATCTCCTCGTAGCTCATGTCCTCGAATTTATGAAGAATTACGACCGTCCGCTGACGCTCGCTGAGTTCTTCGATTGCCTGGCGAACCACGTCCCTCAGTTCATAGGAATCAAGCTGCCTCGTCGGCATCAGTGCCGATTTTTCTGCCAGATTCTGGCCTTCCGGACGAAAATGATGGGCGTCGGACGACGACGCCAACGGCACTTCCCTGCGACGCGCGCTGCCGCGTTTCTGATTGCTGGCGAGATTGTGGGCAATGCGGAACAGCCACGTGGAGAATCGGGCGGTCGGTTCGTAGCGTTCCCGGGATCGGTAGACTCGCAGAAACGATTCCTGTGCGAGATCCTCAGCGACCGTCCGGTCGTGGACAATGTGGAAAAAAAATCCCACCAGGCGATCCTGATATCGCACGACGAGTTGCTCAAATGCAGAGTCGTCGCCGGCAGCGACTTTGAGCATCAGCTGCACATCGGGGTCAGACAGATACTGATTCTGTAAAGACTGGGAAACCAATCAATGACTCCGCCGCGAGGCCTGCCAGAAGGCAATCAAATGTCCGGGCAGTTGACGTGCAAAAAACAGCTGGCAGGCTAGCGAACTGTAACGTTGAACGAGCCATCGAAACAAGCAAGCGCCATCGGATTGAAATGGGCATAAAAAAAGCTCTGAACGGTTTCGTTCAGAGCTCTATGACCCCAAGGGGATTTGAACCCCTGTTACCGGAATGAAAATCCGATGTCCTAGACCTAACTAGACGATGGGGCCGTTTTGGGCCGTGTGGGCCGGGCCTGCGGCAGGGCGAAGATTAGCGGACGATCGGCAGTGAATTCAATTCACTGGCTCGACACGTCGGAGGATTCTTCGGAACGGGGAGACGAAAACTTCAACTTTTCGTGCAAAATCGCCTCCAGAACCTCTTGCCGGTGCACTGCGACATCTCTGGGTGCTTCAATCCCGATCCGTACCTTGTCCCCACGGACTTCTACAACTGTGATCACCACATTGTCGTTGATGACGATGCTTTCGTTCTTCTTCCGTGATAGTACCAGCATGGCTCCTTCTCCCGTCAACCGACACGCCGTTCCGGTGACTCCCGCCCTTCAAACCCGTTTGCGACACGCGCTTGTTCCTGACTCCATCCGCAGTCTAGGAATGCCAAAATCGGTCGTCAAACTGGTTTCGGCAAATTTTGCCGATCATTCGTAAAAATGACTTGACGGGCTGAGGGGCCTTTGCTTGCTCGTTCCGCTCGGACTTGCCACTGTCATACACTTCGCAATCGCCAGGCATTTGCCGCCGGATTCCGCCTCCGGGCGGTCGTCAGCGATACGTGCGGTCTCGCCAGTGCGTACGGGTCTTCCGAATGCCTGAAGGTCGGAGTTGCTGTCTCCCGGCTCTGAGGAAAGCACGGACATCAGCATTGAAGGATCGCAGCGGACAGTCCGTTCAGGTCGGAGTTCGTTTGCCTGCTGCCGTATCGATCGGGCTAAGACTCCGTCAGTTCAAGGTACGGGTCGAGTCCCATATTTTCGTATTGATCGAGCCGGTGTCGTTCCTGTTTCAGCAGGTGTTTTCGCTGTTTTCGATGTGTGCGTTCGAGAAAACGCTGCACTTTCTGAAAGTATCTCAGCCAGGATCGTCCCAGTTCTCCTTCTCGATTTGCCAGAGCAATTCTTTGTTTTCGCAGCACCTCACGCGGTTCACGGCACCGAAGCAGTTCATCTTCGAGAGACAGGAAAAACTGGTATGAGCCGGGGTCTCCCTGACGAGCGGAACGTCCGACAAGCTGCCGGTCGATTCGACGAGAGCTATGCATTTCTGTCGCGATGACATGCAGACCTCCCGCTTGTCTCACCTCATCCTCCAGAATGATGTCGGTTCCGCGTCCGGCCATGTTGGTGGCGATCGTGACTTTTCCCGGACCTCCTGCATTTTTGACGATCTCTGCTTCCTGCTCATGATACTTGGCATTCAGGATCTGATGAGCAATTCGCTTGTCCTTGAGCAACTGGCCGAGGGCTTCGGACGCTTCCACGGATGGTGTACCAATGAGGATTGATCGTCCGGCTTTCACGAGTCGCTGCACATCGGCCACGATGGCATCGCGTTTGGATTCCTGAGTCTTAAAGATGCGAGGTGCCAGGCCCTTGCGGATGCACGGTCGATTCGTCGGGATCCGTGTGACTTTCAGGCGATAGGTCTTTTTCAGCTCGGACTTTGCAGGAAGCCCCGTTCCGGTCATTCCTGCCAGATGCGTGTATTGCCTGAAGAAGCTTTGCACGGTGACCCGTGCGGCTTCTCCTGTGGCTGCGGTAATGGGGACAAGTTCCTTGGCTTCAATGGCCTGATGGAGACCATCCTGCCATTTTCGACCGTCCATGACGCGTCCCGTGCCTTCATCAACGATCACCACCTTGTTTTCAACGATGACGTAGTCCCGATCGCGTTCAAACGCATGCTTTGCTGTCAACGCCTTTTCCACCTGGGAGTAAATTCGCTCGGTGTCCATCGAGCTGAGCAGGGATGGCTTCGACATGAGCACGACCTTTCGGCAACCCACATCGGTCAGCCAGGCCGTCCTGCGTTCCGGTTCGTAGACGTAGTCTTTTCGCGGTTCCAGCTGAAACGTGGCTCGATTGCTCCAGCGAAACAGGTTCACGGTCGCGGGATCATTCGGCTGTGTCAGACCAATAATCAGCGGCGTTCGCGCTTCGTCGATCAGAATGCTGTCCGCTTCGTCGATCAGTGCAAAATGATGGCCTCGCTGAACCGGCTCTTCACCACCCTGCAGCGTTCGGATGTAGCGTCGGATCTGCTGTCCTCCATCCTCCTGCGACGCTCCTTTTCTGAGTCGGTCGCGAAGAAAGTCAAAGCCCATTTCCTTGCTGGTGCCATACGTGATGTCGGCCGCATAGTTCCTGCGACGTTCATCAGGCTCCATATCCTCAAGGATTTTGCCGACCGTCAGCCCCAGTCGTGTGTGGACAGGACCCATCAGTTCCGCGTCACGTCGGGCGAGGTAGTCGTTGACCGTCACCACATGACATCCCTGTCCGGGCAGTGCCCGAAGAAAGGAAGGCATCGTTGCGGTCAGGGTCTTCCCTTCCCCGGTCTGCATTTCCGCGATGTGACCTTCGAACATCGCGATGGCTCCCATGATCTGTACCGGGAAGTGCTGCATGCCCAGCGTGCGACGTGCCGACTCGCGAACCAGCGCGTAGGACTCGATGAGCAGATCATCCAGCGCTACACCTGCACGGGCTTCCCATCGAACCTTGCGCCCGCGCGTCATCAATTCATCATCCGCAAGCTCCTTCAGGCCTTCTGAGTGGCTGATCACGTCCATGGCCATGGATCGCCACCGTGACCGCCGTGATGCGGATGGAATGAAGCCCGATTTCAGACCATGATAAAGATGACTCATGAACTTCATCGCAGAACCTTTGAAAGCAGCGAGCCGGTGACGAGATCGGAGTGGTGCGCTTCGGTCGGGACTGGAACGTCACCGTTCGGACTTCGGCAGAATACGCGAAATTGAATCTTCTGAGAGCCCAAAATCCGTCACTTGTCCTCAACTGAGCGTGTGGCGTGGCCGCCTTCCGACTCGTTCCGGCAGTCCGTGACTGTTTTGTGAGGCGTCGATTTGAACAATCCGAGAGGTTTTTCACTGATTTGTCTGGACGTTGCGGAATGGAAATTCGTAGTCTTCTTGCAGTATTCTCAGAGATTGGACGATTTCTTCAGCCAGAAGCCCTGTGAATTGACCAAACCGATGAACGACGTTCGCAACATCACATTCTCACTTCGCTCGCGGTTGAAGCCGCTGAGCCGGAAGTGTTTTGTGCTGGTGGCGGTCATGATCGGATTTGCGAACTCCGGGACGTCAGCCGTGGCCGGATCTTGTGGACATTACCTGTTCCGCAATGGAAAACCGGTTCATTCTCATGAGATAGCGATCGAGCATCAGATGGGTTCGGAGATTGTGACGCAGGATCTGCTGTCGACAACTCCGACTCCATCAAAGCCACAACCCTGCCGCGGCCCGGGTTGTCGCAGTGGTTCCATCCCACTGGCACCTTCCCCTGCTCCTTTTCAGATGCACGCTCAGACCGAACTGGCTGTTCTGTTTGAACAGCTGAGTGCCCTCCGCAGTACGTTCGGACTCGGTGGTCTGCCGTCGTCGGAGCGACTGCCAAATCCATGCGTTGACGAGATTTTTCGTCCGCCTGCCAATGTCTGAAATGCAGCAGATCGCCCCGTCAGTGCGACCGGTCTTCAGGCTCTGACGGATGCTGGTTCTGCGCGTTGCTGTCTGCCATTGTGGGCAGCTGCGGCCCGCCAGCCATTCTCTGCTGCCATCGCACGTGATGTGAACGAGGTGGACGTTGTCTGCCTTCTCGGTTGCTGTTCCGGAGTGCATGGAATCGCTCTGGCGAGTGGAATTCGAACGCGTGTCTCGGTCAGCCGTTGTCTCGACCGAAGCCTTGCCCCGAGTTCTTAATCACCTTGCGCAGCACCTCTTCTTCCTCCCTGTGTTTCTGTCAGGATTCACGTCGCAATTGCTCTGATGGCTGGTGTTGAACCGCCAGCCTCAGCTCTTCGGTGCGGAACGGCCAATCCGATGAAGTGGCGGACGGCCCGCAGGCCGTGTGATTGTGACAAAGGACAGGGATCTGGTTTCCAGCGGCGGTTTGTCATTCGCCTATCTGCGGTCGTCAGTCTGTCCCGATTTATCGGAACGGGCAAAGTGAAAGGCGATTCTGCATTCTTCAGTGCGATCTTTTTTCGGGCTGAGTTTTTCCAGTCCGTATTCCTTCAGACTCATTGTTTGCATACGAAAGTTCCTCATATGAAAACCATGTCATTCGCTCGCCATCGCGGATTCACCCTGATCGAGCTTCTTGTTGTGATTGCCATCATCGCGATTCTGATTGCATTGCTGCTTCCTGCTGTCCAGCAGGCTCGGGAAGCGGCTCGACGCACGCAGTGCAAGAACAATCTCAAGCAACTGGGCATCGCCATCCACAACTACCACGACACCTACAACTGCATTCCGATTGCTGATGTGGACGGCACGGTCAATGCGGTCTCCGCTCACGCTCGACTGCTGCCCTACATCGAACAGGCAAATCTGTACCGACAGGTTGACTTCAATGTCCCGTATGACCATCCCAACAATCTTGCCGCACGCATGACGGAACTGCCTGCCTTTCGTTGTCCTTCAGACCCCACAAAACTGCCGGCCTCTGTGGGCGGACGAAATAACTACTACTGGAACGCGGGATCCGGGATTGTCATGTACGCCACGGGAGCGACCGGTCAGCCGCCTGCGAATGGAATCATTTATCACAACAAGAGATTCCGTTTCAACGACATCACGGACGGGCTGAGCAATACGTCAGCGATGGCGGAGAAGATGACAGGCGATGGAAACAACGGAATCTCTTCTCCAGCCCTCGATACGTATCGTCCGGGCACCTACCCAAACACTCCGGACGAAGCGTTGCAGCAGTGCAATGCGACCAACGTCACCGATCTGTCCACACAGGGTTACTCCAATGTCGGTGGGCCGTGGCTTCAGCAGTACCATTCCACCAATCAGTACAACCACGTGCTGCCCCCGAATGGCCGATCATGCATGTTTCCTCCGGGCCGTATCGCGACGACGGCGAACAGTCAGCATGTCGGTGGTGTCCAGATTCTGCTGAACGATGGTTCGGTGCGATTCGTTTCAGAAAACGTGGACCTCAGAACATGGCGAGCACTCGGCAGCATCGACGGTGGCGAGGTCATCGGCGAATTCTGATGCTTTGATGATCCCGGCTGATGCGATTGCCTGACGTCGGCAATTCAAGTGCTCTGTGGCATGCAGAGCCTCGAAAGAGGCGTTACGAAATTTCGTAGAGGCCGAATGCCAGGTCGTGAAGATGGATGACAGAAGATTGGCCGCCTGTCGCTGGTCCAATATGCGTCTGAGGCGAGATTCTGAACAGCTGGATGTCAACTTTGTCAGGATCAGGCTTCAAGGTTCACCGTAAGCCGCACAGTCAGTCGACTTGGATCACGATCTGTTCTTCTTTTCAAAACCAAACGTGCCACTGATGCACGTCGTGATGATCAAGGATTCAAAATGAAGCGGACTTTCCTGTTCTTCTTCCTGCCGATGTTCACGTTCTCGCTGATCGGCCTTGCGGGCTGTCAGCAGGAAGCTCAACCCTATCCATTGGATGAAACTCTGGCGCGAGACTCGGTGAAGACGGCCATGCAGGCGTGGGTGGATGGTAAGAAGCCTGCAGATCTGAAGCCTGGCATCATCGTCGGGGATACGTCGTGGGAGAACGGTCGGAAACTGGTTTCCTTTGAAATCCTTTCCAACGAAGAATCCTCGGATGGGTCAAATCTGCATATTCGGGTCCAGCGAAAGTTTGACTCCGGAGAATCCAAAGTGACTTACATTGTGGGCACGTCGCCCGTGGTCACGATCTTTCCGCAGTGAAGAGCTGTATGCCTTGTTTTCGCGACATGCGATGGTGGCGAGTCCGATCTCGCGGCCGGTGTTGACCCTGAGTTTACTCTCTCTGACATGCGTCCCTTTTTTCGAGTTTGCACCATGAAGTCGATTCTGATCAGTAGTCTTCTCACGGCTCTTTGTACCCAGGTCGCCATGGCTGAAGATCTGACGGCCACCCGGCCGGAGATGAAGCGTGTGATCAGTGAATTGAAGCAGCGAACGTCGCGACTTCCGCTGCCTTCGCCGACAGCGGAAGAAGTGGCTTCCGGAAAGTCTCTCGTGAACAACGGGCGACTGCGGTCGCTGTATCTGCCGCCTTCCTGGCAGTCTTTCACTATTGCCGGCTGGGGTGGAGGCAGGAATCGCAGCACAGCTGCCACGCTGAAGACTCTGCAGCAGTCGCCGGATTATGCCTTCAAGACGCGTTTGTTCTGGATCGTCTCCCGTACCAACGACTGCAAGTACTGTCTTGGTCATCAGGAGCTCAAACTTCGCCGCGCCGGCATGTCGGAAAACGAGATTGCGTCGCTCGATTCCCGCTGGGAACTGTTTGCCCCGGCCGAACAGGCCTCGATGAAAGTGGCTCGAGAGCTGACCATCAATCCCCATTCGATCAGTCAAAGTGATCTGGATGCGATGAAGTCATTCTACACGGACCTGCAGATGACGGATCTGCTTTACACGATCGCGCGGTACAATTGTGTCAATCGCTGGACCAGCGCGACGGGGATTCCGCAGGATCAGGAGTTCGGTGGAGAAGACAGCAATCTAGAAACGCCCACGTCGGACGAGTTTTCCACAATTCGATCCAAAGTGGCTCCGTTTGATCATCAGTCACGTCCCGAGTGGGAGTCTCGGGAGCAATTTGAAGCGGCCCTTGAAGCCGCACGGAATCGCACGGCACTGGTGAAGATGCCATCCATGGAGCAGGCTCGTCGCGTGCTGGGTCAGGATTCTCCCGGAGTGATTCCTCCCAACTGGTTCCAGGCCATTTCCGGACTGCCAATCGCTCTGGACGCATGGGCTCAGCGTCAGGCGCTGATTCGAGACGGCCAGACACCGGCGGATCTCAGAATTCTGATCGCGTGGATCTCTGCTCGTGAAAACCGCGCGTGGTACTCCGCCTCACACGTGCTGGAACGTATCCGATCAGCAGGTCTGGATGAGTCGAAGTGCTATTCCTTTGCTGATCTGGAGTCGACGTTCCGTCAGCCCGGCTATCCGGAAGCCATCCGCTTTGCTCGTAAGCTGACCTGCTATCCGCATGCGATTGAAGACGCCGATGTGGAACAACTCAAAACGCATTTTTCGACGCACCAGATCGCGGAAATCATCCATCTGATTGCGGATGCCAACGCGTTCGATCGGCTGACCGAATCTTTGAGACTTCCTCTCGACAGGTGATGACGTCAGCCACCGACAGTCCGCTTGTGGACGCTCGTCCGGGAGCAGATCGACTGGTCTTTTCCATCACCACGAACTTGATTTGAAGCCGGTTGACCTGCGACATGCAGAACGCATAAGACCGCGTCATCATGGTTACCGTGGTGTCGTCTGCTCTTCCTGCTTTTCTTCCGCCTGCCGACGTTTGATCAGGACCTGAACGGAGTATCCACCCACCATCCTGCCGTCCCTGAGATACATCCAGTCGGAGACTTCGCTCACCTGACGTCGGACCTTTGATCCGAGTTTCAGGTCCTTGACCCAGACGGGATCGTTGGCAAGGCGTCCCGTGACGAATTCGTCGTCGATGGATGTGACTTCAACCCACATCAGTTCTTTGTCTTCGGGCGCATCGAAAGCAAACTTGACGCTGAAACTTTCCGTACCGGCCTCTTTCTTTTGATAAGCCCTGACGAAGTCTGGCCATGTCTGCCGTGCCTCCTCAACAGCCTGTTCCATGTCAGGATCAGCGCTGCTGGCTTTCACCACCGGGACATTCAGACTGTTTCGCAGTGCTGCCACAGGATCTTTCTGTCGCAGCAATTCCGCCGTGTTGTCGGAAGCGGCAACAGCGATTCCAGGTTCGGGCATGATGATCGCAACCGTGTTGACATCGAGCAGTTCTGCTGCCAGCGTCGCAACGCGTTTCCAGGCCTGCACGCGTTCTGGCTCACTCAGTTCCTTGTCTCCGGACAACAGATCCACCGAGAGCCACGTCCTGTGCTTTTTGAGTGCTGTTTTGAGTCGGACTTCATCGACTTCGTTCGCAGCTGCTTCATCCAGATAGGGTTCTTTTCCGATCATGATGATGTACTGAATGTCTTTCGTTCTGATCACAAAGCCCGGGCCACCCTTGATGACAAAGTCCTCAGACTTCTCGTCACCGCCACTCAGGTCAATGCCCCACGCCTTGTCGATCTTTTCCGCCAGCATTTTTTCGGTCAGAATCGCCACGGCCTTCTGAAGCAAAACAACCGATACCGGCGGAGGCGCATTTTCATCTTTGTCCGAGGAACGCCCCTCGTTCAGGCTGCGATCCGACTTTGTCGGAGAGGGTTTTGATTCCGGTGCCCGCTTCCGGGCTCGCAGTGTTGGTGTGGCTGCGGAAGGCTTCTGTTCGTCGGCCTGAATCGTGGCGCGATCCGTCATCAGACACAACAGGAATAAGCTCATCAGAAGCGAAAAGACTCGTACCAGCATACGCTTGCCTCATGGACACAGACAATAACGCGGAGCGACCAGATTAAGCCCCGGTCGTGCTGGTGTACCACAAAACGTGCGAAATCGTCCAGAGACGATCTCTGCCGAATGCCCTCAGTTTCGCTCAGAAAGGATCGACCGCACTCGCAATCGACTGGTGTCAGGAGGCGTGATTCACGGCGTGAGGTCTGCTGGTTGATGCAGACTCAGCGTGCCGGACGACGAACGGCTTTGCGAATCATCAAGGCGAATGGAATCCACCAGAGAACGTCGTGGATCGGAATGAGTACAAGAACGCGGGCCGGGACCTGTCCCTGTGAGACAGCCCACAGCATGCCGATCGGGCCAAGCACTTTCGCCAGCAGCCCGATCAGAACGATGCCCCAGTGCTGATCCGGGTCGAAGGACGCAAGGGTGTACCCCACGCCGAAAAGAAAAATGATCAGTCCCGTGCCCTGCCAGAGAAAAAGATCTGTGGGTGGAGCAGAAAAGCCGTAAACCAGCGACGATCGCTCGGGCATCAGAACGATGAAGACACCCCAGATCAGACACTGAAGGGCAGCGGCGAGCAACGCAATCCGAGGCCATTGTGCACGCAGAGACATTCTGTTTGACCGATCGTTTATTTCAGTTCATGTTCCAGACAGCTGACGAGATCCGGCTGTTCAAACTGAAATCCATACCGCTGCAACTGACTCGGCACAACACGAATACTGCTCAGAAGCAGTTCGTCCGCCATTTCGCCCAGAACCAGTTTCGCCATAAATGCGGGCAACGGAAAGATTGTCGGGCGGTGCAGAACCTTTCCAACTGCCCTGGTGAAGGCATCGTTTGTCAACGGTTCAGGACTGACCGCATTCACCGGACCGGACACACTGGGATTCTCCGCACAGAACGCAATGGCTCTGACCAGATCGTTCAGACCAATCCAGCTCCAGTACTGCTTTCCATTGCCGACGATCCCGCCAAGGCCCAGTTTGAAGGGCATCAGCATTTTGGCCAGAGCCCCGCCTTTCGGACTCAACACGACGCCGATTCGCACGCAGACAACTCTCATACCGAGGCTTTGAGCTGCCATGGCTTCCGCTTCCCATGCACGGCACACATCCGCAAGATAACCTTTTCCGGATGCCGCGGACTCCGTCAGCAGTTCCTCGCCACGATGACCGTAAATTCCAATCGCGGATGCGCAGATCAGAGTTTTTGGCCGATTCGTGACCTTCGACAGCGACTGCACAAGAGATCGGGTGCCCTCGACACGACTGCTCATAATGCGTTCTTTCACGGCCGCATTCCAACGTGCTCCCGCAATGTTCTCTCCAGCCAGATGGATGACCGTGTCAATTCCTTCGAGCTGAGATGGATCCGCAAGCCCTTTCGAAGGATCCCACACGATGACATCGGCTCCGCCCGATTTCCTGCGCGTCATCGGGATCACAGAATGTCCCCTCGATTCGAGGAGTGATTTCAGATCCGTGCCCACAAGGCCAGACGCACCGGAAATCGCAATCTTCTGTTGTGTGGTCATCAGTGAAACCCCAATTCCTTGTCGTTCAAAATCATGGTCGAATTCAGCGGGGAACATCGGAAGTGCTTCTCGCCGAAGGTGTGATCCCCCATCGACCGAAGGCAGCCTGACGAATCCCGAATCCCGTCAGGCACCTACCACGCTCCAATGGGTTCTAGGACAGATGGTGAACGTTTCAACAAATGGTCACATCGTCGATCCGAAAATCCATTGAGTTCGACGAGATACTACGGTTTTTTCCGCCGCATCTGGGCCTGCTGGGGTTCTCAGGAGTCAGCTCCCGGGAGCCGGAATTCGGGAGGAAACCGATTCTGCGCCGGTCAGACTGTTCTGACAGTCGCCAGCATTCAGGGGCTTTACGGGTCATCTTCTGAGCCGAAACAGCGCCATCCTGCGTGCTCTGCATGACCTGCTGAATCTGAATCCGTCAGCGATCTGCATGTCGCAGCGCGACGGGTTTTGAAAGAACCTCGCTGATCAGGATCGCCTGGCGGGCTCCGTCGGGATTTTTCAGAATGGCCAGAATCGGAGCAGCTGATTGCGGTGCCGGAACTCCGGATGATTCCGTCTGTGACTTGCCAAGATGCTGCGTCACATGATCATCGATATCTTTTTTCACGCTCTGATCGACATCGCGACCCATGTGGGACCGCACGTGGTCGCCAATGAAGGATTCGACATGTCTCGAAACTCCGGAACCCAGTTCCCGCTTCTGTTCCGACAGTCGCGTCGGCTTCTCACTGGGCTTCTCACCGGGCTTCGGCTGGGACGGTCTGGCGGGTTTGCGATCCCTGCGTTCCTGATTTCTTCTCTGGCTCTTTTCGACAGGTGCGGGCTTTCCACCGGGCAATGACTGGCCGCCCTGCCCGCCAGCAGCCCTGGAAATTGCCTGAACGATGGATGAAATAATTGAGATTGCAAAGACGACGAAGACAACCAGTTGTATCAGCGCTTCAATCAGTCTGACCATAAGTGTCTCCGCGATTGTCTGAGTCGTGGCTTATCGCTTCCGGGGGCGTCATCGATGATCTGATGGCAGGCTTTGATTTAGATCGAGCCGCTTCCAGTCGCCGCTCCAGTTCTTCCCGAACATGCCGTCGACGCAGCAGACCACGAAGGCACGCGTAAAGGAAGACTATGAAGAAGACCGTCAGTTTGTCCATCGTCAGCCATCGCTGTCTCGTCGTGGATCCGGATTCTGATTGGTTTCATGGGACTGCGGGACAGGACTCGTCACATTCCCATCTTCGCCATAGCTTCCTGCAGGCCGGGAATATTCATTCCTTCTGCGATCATTGCCATTTCCCGGGCCGCTGATTCCTTGGCCGATTGTATCGCACTGTTCGCTGCTTCAGTGATCAGTTTCTCAAACAATTCCTGATCCTTCGACTCAATCAGCCACGGATGAATCGACACCCCGGTCACACGGAAGTCACCCGTCATGCGAATGCTGATGGCATCCCCGCCCGCAGTGCCAGAAACTTCAACGCGAGCCACCCGTTCCTTTGCCGCGGTCACCTTGCCCTGAATATCACCAGCCTGACTCATCAGGCTGGCCATTTGGGCAAGATTCTTCAGTCCTCCAAACATCTTCCACACTCACTTCCAGCCAGACGACTTGTTCACCACGGTTCGGGGGTCGGTTCCGATCAGTTGCTGCCCCTCGGGCAGTTTACCTTCGTTCGACTGACAGACGATAACCTGACCGCCCGCATTTGCGAAGTTCGTTCGGCCAGATTTCGCCGTCCGAATGTTTTCGACAGAGGTCAGCCGGGATCATGGCGACCACGCATCCCCCGCTGAACTGGCTCAGCACAACGATCCGTGCTTCCAGACGATCGCCGGAAAAATCGGAAGGATACCATGGTGGTGCGTCGTTTCGGGTACGTCTGCTGAACTGCGATTTCAGTCTGTGGATTCGCTGCCTCGGAAACGGATACGGCCGATCGTCGGACCGGATGACAGGACACCCGTTGCGAACACCGTTGAACCACCCGCCGGAGTTCGCTGCGAATGTCGATGCTGAAATCAGATCGATACCGACGTCATTTCTGCGGGGCTGCCTGACCGCCTCCGATTCGGAAGGTCCCGATCCGTTTTCCTTTGCGGGTTTCGTCGCCCGGAACTTCGAACTGGAAATTCACGCCTTTGAACATGCGACTTTGCGAGTCAAGAAACTGAGCGACGGCGAACTGAGCCAGTCCTTCACCCGCTCTGGCGTCGACCAGCAGTTCACGTTCAGCTGCACGAACGCGGAGTTCCAGTTCCGAATTCTCAGGCTTCAGAGCCTTCGTGGCATACGGCGTAAAGTCGGCATCACCCGCAGCAGACTGCTCCACGTTCTGTCCATTCATCGAGATTGCCATTTTCGGTGACGTCCGCTTCATCAGCCACCGCTCCAGTGTTCCAATCCACTGCGCGGGCACGCGGCTCAGTTCATCGTTCGAATCACCAAGCCATTTGTGCAATTGAAAACGAACCAGCAGCGGCACCGCAGCTGCACCCGTTGAAGTTGATTCATTCTGCTTCGCGACGATCTCATCGAGCATCGCAGTGGCCCGGTCGTCACCAAGTGTCATCCACAGCCACGACCCCGTTCCGCAAAGATTCAGCTGCAGCGGAATGCTGGCGTTCGCGAAAGGAATCCGGGTTGCCTTTGAACGAATAGAAATCGTCGCGTAGTCACCGGACCTGCCTGGAGTGACGGTCAGTGTTTCACGGATCGCGGTCACCTGCAGAACCGATTGCAGGACCGACAGAAACTCTTCGGCAGAGTTCAGACGAACTGCCGCGCAGGGAATCAATCCGTCCTGGACATTGCCGCGAAGACAGACGGTGACGTCGAGAATTCCTTCATCAATCGTCTGCTGCAAGGGCTTCGTCAGATCGTCGACCAGAACCTCGGCACCAGGAGTCTCCGCTGTCGCTTCCTTCAGACGCAGATTGACCGAATTGACAAATGCTGTCGTGAAGGGACGAACAAACTCCGGGACAACTGTCGTTGTGGAAAGGACCAGAGGCGACTGTTCATCAGACAGGGCCGCGTGCTGCGTGCCGCTCTGGCTGAGCACTCCCAGCAGGGCTGCCAGTGAACTGTTCTCTCGAGCTGTGATGCGCAGCTGACTGACGATCGGTTTCCCGTCGCCGGCAAGGCTCAGTGAAAACCGGGCGCGATCGATATCAAACAGTGCTCGCTGAAGAATCCCGAGGCGTCCTTCCGCCAGAACACGACGGAGTGAGTATTCGCCCTCCGCTTCGTTGTCGAATCGCTGCAGAAATACGGATGCCTCTCGTTCCAG
>JBKDRW010000044.1:0-6906 GCA_046341255.1 Planctomycetota bacterium | reverse complement strand
GATCAACACCTGGCTGCCTCTGCACCTTCACAGCCACCACAACAATCAGGATGATGAGGATACCGACGATGTTGCAGACAACGTCAAGAAACGAGTCCGATCCGAATTCAAGTCCTGGCGGCTGCTGACGACTCATGTCAGTGACCCTCCACGGAATCTGAATCCAGAGATGCTCGTCCCGTGGTGTCCGTCTCTTCCAATAGCGTGACGTACGGGGTAATTTCGTAAACAGTCGCCGATCGCAGCCCCAGATGACGGAGCATCGGCATCAGACGAAGTCGCCAGCGTTCGCCACCCGGACTGACGATAAATTTCACGATCGGCATCACCGGCTCATCAGGCTTCAACTGCTGATCACGTACCTCCTGATCAACTCCCTGAATCAGCGTCCTGAACGCGGGGGCAACACTGTCATCATCAATCGGAACGGAAGGAAGCTGCCCGACGGTCATGTGCTGTTCGTCGATGTAGACCGTCACGCCAATGGGTGTCGCAAGACTACTGCCGGATTGCCCTTTGCCGGCTTCAAGCCGTTTCAGAAGATCCGGATCAATCTTTGAAAGATCAGGCATCTTCCCTGATGCAGCAATGATGTCATCCACCGACGAGGATGATCCGGGACTTCCTGTCGGTGCCGATGCATGACCATCTGCAGCAGCGACTGTATGAGAGCTGTTTTCCTGCTCAAGCTCGCGTCTGGTCAGCAGCGAGTACGGTTTGACTTCACTTTCGGAATTTGCACGTGATTGCAGAAAGCGATCTCCCTGAAAGGTGCCAACCCCTTCATCCTCAGTTGAGGGAGCCACCTGCGATGTCTCGACTCCTGAGATCGGTTGTTCCCTGCCACTCAGGAATTCTTCAAAGGATTGTGTCCCCATCACGGGTGACGCAGGCTCTTCCATTGGTACCGCAGGGGGTCTTGCCGCCAGCACGGAGGGCTGATGCATCGATTCGCCCAACGAGGAAACCGGAGTCTTCTGCCCCTCGCCAATCGGGTCTTCGTCATTGTCTGCCAGCATTCTTCCCGACGAAGCAGCCGCCTCGCGTTGCTCTTCGGCATACTGTTCGGCGAGCTTCTCCACCATCTTCTCCGCTTCATCCGCGGACAGTTCACCGTTCGCCTTGTTCCGGAATCCGGCAACTGGTCGCTTCTGAAGATAGGTCGACGGAGGCGCCTCTCCTCCCGCATAGAAGCGACCATCCAATGCTCGAGGCACTGCACCATCATCTGCCAGAACTCGACCGTCCGGACGAACCACAAGTCGCCGGCCCGCCTTCCCCCCTTCACCCGCTCCCTGTTCCGCCAGTTCACCACGTTCCTGCTTCATGATCTCAATCAGCCGACCGTAGATCTTCTCCCGCCGCTGCAATGCTTCAGCGATCGCCTGCCGAGTCTTCTCTGCCTCTCTTGTATCAGGTTCACCGACAGCAATCTGACGTTCCGCACCGACCAGTTCGTAGCCGAAATGAACTTTTGAGTCGCTCAGGATCCGCTGAGCCCGGTAAAAGGGAAGGCATCCGTCCGGCCGCACCAGCAGCAGGACATAAGGCTCGTCGATGACAGATGCACCGGCACGATATCGATGGGCTGTCAGGACGCCGGACAGCAGCGGATTGTCTCGCATCGGGAAGTTATCGAGTTCGGAGGGTGTTATCAGGACACCCGACGGACGAAACTCGTATCCTTTCTCGGTCACCTCAATAACAATCGGTGTCCGAGCTGTTCCGGTGGGGTTTGTGAACTCAAGCATGGTCACAACGCCGCTCGTCGGCGGAGCAGCTTCCGCCTGCTGAAGGGATTTCCTCAGGCTCAGGAGCGCCGATTGCTTCTCTGAGAGAACGACAGAGGCTCGTTCCTTTTCGAGTGAGATGGTGTGCAGGCGACTGCGCTTCTCCAGCAAAGCTTTCTCGATGGCTTCCAGACCGGACACAAGCTCTTTTTCCTGTTGCGTCAGATCACGGACAGTTCGCACGGAATCTGCAACCTGAGAGTCCGCAGGCGAACTGCGAGCCATGTCGAGGGCTGCCTGCAACTGACTCAGTCGCCGCAGAAGCTCCAGCTTTCGTTGCTCATCCACAGCAATCGCGGCCTTCAATTCCGTCGAATCTGACTGCAGCACGATCAGCTGGTTTCTGAGTGAATCGATCTCTGCATCCAGCATCTGAATCTCAGGCGTTCGATCGGGTCTCTCCTGGAACCGGGCCATCTGAGCTGCCTGATCAGCCTGCTCGACCTGGTCGTTTCGAATCTTGCGTGTCATGACCAGCAGCAGCAGAATCAGCGATCCCATCGCGCAGACAAGAACTGCGAGAAAAGGGAACAGCGAAACTGAATTGGTATGCTGTCTTCGCGCCATAAAAGGACTGGATCAAAGCAGGAGGCTGCGTTTTAAGGGTTGGGTACCTGTTTCCATGCGATCAAAGACATTCGCGATTCCGATCCATCTCATGCGGCAGATCGGAATGTCGTTTTTGCTGCCAGAATGCTGACAGCCGCGTTCAGACTGGCGATCGTACGCTCCAGTGTTTCAATCAGCTGAACGGCCTGAAGATTGCGATCCAGTGTCTCCTGAAGCTGCACGAGACGTTGTTCAGATTCTGTCAACTGCAGCAGTATGCGACCAAGCCGATGCAACTCCTCTGCCTGTCCGGCAGCGGAGATCGACGTCGTCTGCAATGCGTTCTGCCAATGATCGACGCGATTGACGAACGCCAGCAGCATCGATTCCATTCGCTGAGCAAACTGATCCGTACTGCCCTGTAGCGCGGACGCATAGGTGTCGCGCGTCAGATTCACGCTGTCGCGATGAGCCTGAAGAGTGTTTTCTGTCTCCTGCGTCAACAGCGTTGACAGACGGCTGGTCTGCATCTGAAGCGACTCGGCCCATCCCGATTGCAGGGTTGTGAGATGTCGATTCCAGAACTCCGTCTGTTGTGAAAGCACGTGTGCCGTCCAGTCACTGATCGCCGGGACCCCCGTCTTGAGGGCTGCTGATTCATCATCTCCGGAAAGTACGGGTACGAGATGTTCGATGCCGAATTGTTCCACATCAGACAGAAGTCCTAATTCACCTCGCTCCACCAGAAACGTGCCGAAGACGAGAATCATGGACATTCCGAGAGCCTGAGCCGTTGTATCAAAAGCCACCGCAAGACCCGCTGTGACTTCGGGCAATGACGTGTCCAGTTGCTCCGGCGTCACATTGGCAATGGCCATCGTGATTCCGATCACGGTGCCGAGAAAGCCCATGATGGGAACCGCCCATGTGACCGTTCGCACCAGAGAATAACTCTGAAGCAGGCGATCGTTG
The DNA here is from genome assembly GCA_046341255.1 of Planctomycetota bacterium. GTDB lineage: Bacteria > Planctomycetota > Planctomycetia > Planctomycetales > Planctomycetaceae > SXXK01. Next base: position 3,595 of record JBKDRW010000044.1, on the reverse strand, counting down.
GCCAGATCCGCGAGGTAGCGCAGATGATCTTCAAAGCTGCCCGACTTGCGATGCGTCGCATAGTGCAGCACCTCATCCAGGCGATTTGACAGAAACGTGCTGCGCCATCCTTTCGACAGAGCAGCTGCCTGCCACTCCTCGATCGCCTGCAGAATGTCGTCAGCAGCGCCCTTCATCACTTTCCATGACCCGGAGATGGCGATCTCATTCATGGCCTGAACCGCCCGACGCTCCGCAGGCAGGCGACGAAACTTCATCGCCAAAATTCCCATGCCCACGAAGAACATGGCTGACGTGATGTACTCCAGAGGATGACCACAGAAATAGCGATTGACAAACTCTGTTCCGCCAGCAAATGGTTTTGCCGCGAGAGGCGCGACAACATAGAAAACAAGCGTTGCCGCAAGTCCGGCCGCAGTCCCGACAATCGTTCCCGAACGCTGTCGCCGTCTCGCCCGCTGTTCAGCTCGCTGAAGTTCTGAAGAGCCTGCCGTTGCTGTCAATTCTTGTGTATCTCGAGTGGGCACGATGACTTCCCTGTCCTGACCACGAATCCAACATCTCGCAGCTGACAGAGTTTAGTGGCTGTCTGATTCCTCTCCGAGAACGAAAAACAGGCCGCGGCAGGCCAATCGGCATTTCCTTCCGATTCACAGGCACTCGAACGCTGACGCATTCCGGAAGACCAGCAGAACCTGCCGGAGCAGGTCCGCCGATTCCCGATCAACGAGCGCAAACGAGAACGCCTCCGTGAACAGTCGAGCCAATCCCTGAAGGGACTCTGGCTGATCACGAAGGCGTGAAACCGATGTCAAAGCGGCTCAGGATCCCGGTTCAGGGGTTCGCTGAGCCGATGGTAAACGCAGTACTGCATCCCCCGATGCATTCAACAAGATCCGCGACATCAGTCTCCTCAAACGACATGATGTCGTGATGAGTCTCGACCAGAAGACTCGGCCCGCCGGATGATTCACCGAGCGACTCAGGCAACAGCACAGCGAACAGATCGCCGCTGGCACCGATGTCCCGCGCGATCCATGTGGTTGACCCGTATGTGCTGACATATTCCGAGTGCAGCAGGGTCAACTCGCTCGGATAGATCACCCCCGGAACATGATCCGTCTGCTGATAAACTGTCAGCGAAGCCAGACCTCGCGTCGTTCCGGCTCCCAGGTAGCCCGGATGCGATGACAGGACGGCACCGTTCCGCGGGATCGAAATTGACCAACGACTCCCATCACCAGTCGGCGTACCGGGAGATCCGCTCGAAAATCGAGTCTGCATTCCCGCTGTAACAATCGCCACCACCAGGATCAGGCGTGTAACAAACTTCATGGATCGGATCCTTTCAAAAAACCGGGCGACTACCACTCTGCAGGACCATCGCCGGAACCTCGAGTTCCAAGCGCCTGCCAGACCACTTCATCAATCGATGACGACACAAACTGCACGGAACCATCACACAATGCGGTATGGACTCCGCCTCGATGTTCACTGGCAGAACCGGGAACAAACAGACAATCCCGCTCATTGGGAGGAAGGACATGTACGTACTGATTCACCTGAAACAATCCGTGAATCCAGTCGGAGCCTCGCGAAAACGATGCTGACGCCATCCCGATCGGGGCGGCTCTGCAGGACTTCGCCTGATCCGATGCCGCGTCTGTCGTCAGGCGATCTTTCTGGTGGGTAAAAATTCGACGACTAAAACCAGGCCGGGGATAACCGAGTATCTCGGAGTAGGCCGCTGTGCTGGAAAGTCCGTCTGAAATTGAACCGGAAGTTGCTACCGAATCCTGCGAAGTCAGAAAGACACCATTGAATCGTTCGCGAACACGGCGATTCTCAACCGTTCGACTCTCACACAGGCCGACATTCTCCCCGATATTCGTTCCGCTCAGAGAACTGCCTGTCGCCGGATCTTCCGAGCATCGAAACACTGCAGGATGAGTCAACTCGGGCACAGCCCCTCGCTCAACTCGGCCGGTCAGCATCTCATACAGACGTGCCTGCTCAAGATGCGGCAACAACTGCACAAAAGATGACATTGCCTGAAAGCGAGTCTGCGGCATCTGCTGGGACAGCGAGACATAATTCTGAAGCGCGATGCTGACCTGACGGAAGTTATTCCGGCACTGCACAGCGCGGGCTGAACTTCTCGCCGCCTGCACGGCCGGTACGAGGATCGACATCACGATGGATAACACGGCGATGGTCACGACCAACTCAATCATCGTGAATCCATCGCTTTGAGCATTCGTCCCGGATGCTCGATGCATCCTTCGGGCTGGTTGCATGTCTCTCCCTTTTCTGACAAGTCCGCAGACTGACCGTATGGGGAAGAAACTAAGCAGGCATTCCGCTCTCTCACATGAAATATTCCAATTTAAGCACGATGGGGTGGGAAATCCCTCGGCCAGTCCTGAGTGTATTTCCGCGAGACTGGACAAAAACCCGCACTCCATGACCGCATCTGGGCTGCGAGGCAACGATCTGACATCGTCCTGGCCACTCAAGCGAGGCTGGCTCCGATTCCGACCACGTGGCCTGTGGGGGTCTGTTTACAACGCGGCTGCCAGCCACGACGATTCGGTCAGGCAGTCGTCCAGACTGCCCGGAACCACGGATCCGCAGGACACTGAGCTTTGGATTTGCGTGCCAGATCTGGAAAACTTAGCAGCACGCACAGGAGTTTCGACGACAGGGTTCGGCAATCCCGTTTATAGACCATTGACATTTCGAATGCATCGACGACCGTTGTTCGAGCAAAGGTGACGGCCATGACGATCTCCCGATGGACCCTTTCCCAGCAGATCAGTTCGCTTGAAGAATTGATCGCGAGGGCTCGCGGCTGCCGCTCGCAGTTGATCCGGATTGATGACAGGCTTCGGGAAATCGATGATGCCTCTCAGCAGGCTGTCCGGAGCCTCGATGCCAGAAGAGATACGGACCTTCGAATTCAGCTTGATCAACTGGCCCGGGGGGTTCATGATCGACTGGAACAGCTCGAGCAGGACATCGCGTTGCAGCGCGAGGCCGCCATTGATCGTCGAGAGCGGCGGGTGAATGAACTGAATCAGCAGTTTCGTGACGATGTGAATGCATGCCGATCCAGACTGCAGAGCGAACTATGGGTCCTGCAATCCGTCTGCGATGAGGACAATGACGACACACCAATCTTCAATGCTCATCGTTCAAGGGAGATTTACGAGACTCAGGAGAAATTCCTCGATGAACAGATGTCGGAAATCCAGAGCCAGATTGATCAGGCCGAAAGGTACCTGAAGATTTGTCATGCCAGAATGGATGCAACCCTGCCGCGACCGGAAATCGAGCTGAAGGGACGGGATGCGAGTCGACAGACCGCGATTGAGCAGAATGACCAGGCCCTGCTGGAATCAGCAAAACTCAGTGGACGAAGCCTGCCGCAGTGGATCATTGGTGGTCGGCTTTATGTACTGGCGTTCCTCGTCTTTTTTGGTGTCACCATCAGTGCCACAATGGCTCGTGCGGATCTTCGTCTGTTTCTGAATTCGCAGATCGGAAAGCCGGACTGGGAATGGTTTGGACTATCCTGCCTGATCGGCTTTTGTGC
>JBKDRW010000043.1:0-11980 GCA_046341255.1 Planctomycetota bacterium | reverse complement strand
ACGAACTCAAGCGTCCGCGAAGAATCCGCGGCATTCGCTTTGATCAAATCGGCTTTCATCTGGTCGAGGTTGTCGAGAGATCCATCCAGGAAAACCAGTTCCAGCGTATGGTCCTCAGGGCTTTCTGCGGCGGCTGAACCTGATGGCGTCTGAACTCCGGCGAGGACCGTATCGGCCATCAGGTCCAGAAATTGCTGGTCGGACAACTGAAACAGGCCGCTGTCCGGATTGGTCGACGGAGTTGGCGATGTCAGACTCGCCGCGCTTTCCATCAGCGCAGCGCCAGCCTCAGCAACTTCCGCTGCTATTGGCGCAATCGCCGACGCGCTGAACAGAATTCGCTCTTCCAGCCGGGCCAGTTCCAGCGGGCGTTCTGATCCCGCGAAGCCACAATCCCGCGTCATATGCAGGCCGTGCTGGATCAGCATCTGTGTCTGACGAATGAAGTCTCTTAATGACATGGTCCCGGTACCTCCTCGAGATCTCTGCGCTCCAGGGTTGCGGACGTCTCCGCGCAGACTGCGGGCGCAGGCTCAATCGATCCCAACTCTAGGACTCCCTTCGACAGATTTTTCCGCCTGCGCAATGTGCGAGGTCGGAAACTTCGATGAATCCGGCAAGCAGGGGGCTCAGCATGAGATCGAACGATTTGTCGGACGATTCCGGATGTGCCGTTCAAATGGCCTTCAGCGATTGTGCCGATCGAACGTTTCGCGAGTGCCGCGGGAATTCCCCCACAGGGCGACCCGGTGGCACGCCATGAAAGAGCAGAGCTTCAGCAACCAGACGGGTGGGAAGGCGCCAGGGAAGCAGGCGAGATGCTGCTCCGTTGAATGGCGGGATCGGGAGTCATGGTTGCACACGAGGCATGAAGTCGGACGTGCCAACCCGTGAGGAGAATGCAGCAACGGCTGCCCCTGTCTGCTTCGAACATCGACCCGAGCAGCAGCGATTTACGGAAGGCTGACCCTGTACAGGTCGAAGCGTCCCTGCCGCTCGCTGACGATCACAAGACTCCTGCCATCCGGTGACCAGATGGGGAAATCGTCAAGCTCCGGATCATTGGTCACTCGGGTCAGGCTGCCACCAAGTTGATCCATAATGTAGATCTCGTAGTTTCCGTCACGATTGCTGGTGAAGGCGATGCGTGTTCCATCCGGCGAATATCTCGGACGCAGGTCCTGCCTTGGGCTGTTCGTCAGACGCCGCGGATCGGACCCGTCAACATTTGCCGTGTAAAGCTCGTAATCGTGGTCTCGTGATGAGCTGAACACCAATGTACGTCCGTCTGGAGAAACGCAGGGCCAGTTATTGACGCCCGGTGAATCGATCCGCAGTCGACGATCCTTTCCCTCGGCATTGACGCTGTAGATCTGCTGACGACCATCCTCCGGGTAACTGAAATAAATGGCGGAACCATCGGGAGAGAATGCGGGGCTGTGCATTCCGGAAAATCCGGGCCCCGGAGGAACTTCACCCGTTTGTTTCTGAGCCCGATCCTGAATCACCAGAGCGAGACTCAGGTTGCCTCGGTTCTGAACGAAGGCGATCTGATCGCCTGAGGGCGAGACGGCAGGTTCGAATTCCGAACGCGATTCTGAAGGGTGCAGTGGTACGGACTGACCGTCGCCAAGTGACAGCTTCATGATCCGCAGCTGCGTGGGCTTTTCGAGCAGCACATACAAGAGCTCTGTGCCTTCGGAGTTCAGGAAGACCGCATCACGTTTCGGAGCACCATCCTGTGTCAGTCGAACGGCATCCCCTGCCACCAGTCTTGTACATAATAATCCAGGGAACATGATGATCCACAAGGCTCTGCACATCACAGGAGTTCCTGAATGACAGAGCCACTATCGAGCACCCGCATCTCCGCGCGGGCCTGAGTGTCCAGTCCGGCCAGTTCACAGATGGTGGTGCCGACCATCAGCGGCGTAATGGCTGTCGTCACAGGATCTTCCGCAAACCTGTCGCTCTCGCCGATTGTGCGACCGGCTTGAACTCCTCCGCCTGCCCACAGAGAGAAATAGCATCGCGGCCAGTGGTCGCGAGCCGCTCGATTGCTGATCTTCGGTGTTCGTCCGAATTCCCCCATAGCAACGACCAGCGTGGTTTCCAGCAGACCTCGCGATTCGAGGTCATCCAGCAACGCCGAAAACGCCCGGTCGAAGATCGGACCGTGCGTATCCTGCAGAAGCTCAAAGTTATAGATGTGAGTGTCCCAGCCGAAGTCGCAATTCGGTGTCATGCATTCCACATATTCACTCCAGTTCACCTGAATGTAGGGGACGCCCGATTCAGCGAGCCTCCGAGCCATCAGGCAACTTTGTCCAAACGTCGTATGACCGTAAGCACTGCGGACGTCTTCTGCTTCCTGCGTCAGATCGAAGGCCTGTCGCGATGCCGGACTGGTGATAAGATCGAAGGCTCGCTGATAACTTCGATCCCAGTTTCTTGCCCCGGCCTGATCCCAGCGCCGAAGACTGGCGTCGAGCCTGCTTCGCACGATGTTGCGATCTGTGATGCGATTGGGGCTGAGTCCATCGAGAAGCTGCAGAGACGGCAGTTCCACTTCGCCCCGATCAGAACAACTGACCATAAACGGATCAAATCCTTTTCCGAGTCTGCCGCCACCGTAACCGTCCACAATCCGAACGACATCCCGCGGAATTCCTCGTCCCACCATCACAAACGGCGGCAGGTCTCCTCCTGAACCACGATGTTTGCTGACGATCGATCCAAAATTCGGATGCACCGGCTGCGGACGTTCCTGAAATCCTGTCAGTCCGATGGTCCCGGCATCCGGATGCCCGGGGGCTGACGTCACATGGGATCGTATGAGCGAGAACCGATCATTTCGAGCCGCCAGTCTCGGCAGCAACTCGGTGAAATACACACCCGGCTGCTTCGTCGAAATCGGCGAGAATGGTCCACGGTACTGACCCGGCGCGTCGGGCTTGGGGTCAAAGGTATCGATGTGGCTGGGGGCTCCCCACAACCAGACAAAGATGACGGATTTCGCACGGGGCGGAGCATTCACGGCAGCGACGGCAGGCGAGCCCAGCATCAGTCCCGCCGGAACCGAGGCACCCAGCTGCAGAAATGATCGTCGGCCGATGCCTCTGCCGCCTGAGGCTCGAAATGATCCCACGTGCAGCATGTCCGTCTCCGCGTGCCAGTCTGCGTGTTTCAGTCTCTACGCCCCTGGGATTGTGCACCGAATTCTGCGGAAATGAAAGCAGATCTCCGAAATCGCTGCGGAGGAAGAAAGAATCACCGCCGTGCCACGCTCCCATCCATGACACCGAGCCACGGCATCGGCAATGCCGTGACTGGAATCGCTCCCGCTTTACGGACGATGTCGCTGGGTTTAGCATAAGCCCGGCATGGATCAAACGCTGTCGTGGTGTTGACCAGAGCTGAACGACTTGTGGCGTCCTCAGGGAGAACAATCCGGATGAATCGAATTTCTGCTCAGATGATGGTGGTGCTGCTGGCTGGTTGTTTTTCCGACCTGATGAACTCGGCGATGGCTGCGGATGTATATGACTACGACGCCGTGCATTCGTCCGTCAGCTTCAAGGCCAGACATCTGGATATCAGCTGGATACATGGCCGGTTCAATGATGTCAGCGGTCAGTTTTCAATCGATCGTCAGGATCCTTCCCGATCTGCATTTTCTCTGACCATCAAGGCTGACAGTGTGGATACTGCCAACCCGGCTCGTGATGAACATCTCCGCCAGCCAGATTACTTCGACACGAAGCAGTTCCCGACCATCGAGTTTCGCAGTACGTCCGTGAAGGTCATTGACGGTGGTTATGAAGTGACGGGCGACTTCACAATGCACGGAACCACGAAGAAGATCACATTCAATCTGATGGGAGGCCGCGAAATCGTTTCCCGGGATGTGAAGCGGGTCGGATTCTCCACGGAACTGACGTGGAAGCGGAGTGCCTTCAACTTTGACAAAACTGCAATTGGTCCGATCGGGGATGAAGCCATCATCATCATCGACTGTGAAGGGATGCGAAAGTAAAGCATGCCCGATCCGTGGCAATATGCGATGGCCATCGCCGCCGCAGGTCTGGTCAGCATGCTCGGATCAGCCGTCCTTGAGTCCTGTCAGACCTGTCCGCTGCGACTTCGCGACGGATTGTTTGTGCTGTTGATCTGCGCAGGAATGGTGGCAGGCTGTCTGATTCTTGAATTCCGATGGTCCTGGCCTGCCAGCAGCGCATTGGACAGGTTTCTGACCATTGTGCTCCCATGCATGATGATCACGGAACTGGTGGTTGCCCTCATTCGCCCACAAGAGATCGCGCCACGAACGTCTCCCGAGACAACTCAGCAGACCAAACCTGTTGGGCGGCGACGCAGGATGGTCGTGCATTTGCTGCGCGTGCTGCTTTGCGCGGTCTGTGGACGCATCCTGCTTCACGACTCGGTTTACCTCCGAGGGAGTAATTCTGCAGCGATGGAATCGTGGTCGAATACGCAGGCAAGTGCCATTCTGATCGCAGGTGGGCTGCTGATGGCCATCATCCGCGAAGCCGTTGCCAGACAGAGCCTTCTGGAAAGCCCGGTGAGCATCGGATATGGGCTCGTATTCGCCATCTTCACAGCGGGCCTGACGACCATGCTGGGTGGCTACATCAGGGGCGGTGCCGCCGCATTTCCGCTCGGAGGAGCCCTGCTGGGAACTGTGATTGCACTCGTCATGCGTCCGGGACAGGCGGTGACACAAAGCCATCACTTTGATGTGGTCATCACATCGGGTGTGACCGTGCTGTTCAGTCTGCTTTGGATTGCCCATTTCTTCGGAAACGTCGGAGCCACGGAGGCCGTGATGATCTTTCTGTCACCCCTTGCAGGGTGGCTGACAGAATTGCCGGGCTTCAGTCGCATCGACCGAAAACCACGAATCGCTATGCGCCTGATGCTGATGACGATTCCGCTGCTGCTGGTTCTGTGGATCGCATGGCAACGATTTGCGACCAGGATGTCACCTCTGATCGCGGAACTCCCTGCTGCGAAGCAGATTCTCACCGTGAATCATGCGAATACCGTGATTCATCAAACACATCTGGACGACTCCCGAATCTGGTCAGATCGAGCTGTGATCATGCAGGAAGGTGGCAGGCTTGTGCCGAGGAAAGCGAGACGCGTGCTTCGCACACGATGTGCTGCCGCAATGGTCACAGGGTCCGGCCATTCCGCGGAACCGGTTCGCACCCCCGACGCAAGTCACAGAAGCATAACGATGGTCACCACTTGAACTCGGCTTTTACATCCAGTAGAACTACAGACTGTAAAACATGGTCAGGTATCCGCCCGTCGTCTGTCGGTGGGCATCCTGATCAGTCTGTCGTCGCCTCGCTGGTGGCTCAATGCGACAGGCGTTGAAAAGTTTGTCGACAACACAGACGGCTTCCTCCGTTCCGGGGTGATGGGTTTTCGTCGGCAACGGGGCACTTACGGTTGATCGGGGAGTACAGTCAGCATGCCGCTGCGTTTAACCGGGCATCAACTGGACATCATGCGACTGCTGTGGGATCACGGCGAAATGACCGTGGCTGATGTGCAGCAGGGTCTGAACAGTGATCCCATTCCGGCCTACAGCACGGTCGCCACAGTGCTGGGAAGACTTGAGAAACGCGGTCTGATCAATCATCGGCAGGAAGATCGAACCTACTATTATTTCGCCACGGTGTCCGAAGCGAGCGTTGTTCGCCAAGTGGTTGATCGCGTTTTTGGAGGCAGTACGTCGGCGTTGGTCAGTCATTTGCTGGGCGCCGAGGAGTTGTCAACGAAGGAGCTGGAACGGATCAAGCAATTGATCCGAGATTATGAAAAGTCTCGTCGGTCTTCCTCGGAGAAGACTCGATGAACGGGCACTGGCTTTTTGGTATCGCCCTGGAAATCGCAGCCATCGCGCTGACCTACCTTGTTTACTCAACGCTGTCGATGCTGTTGGTGCTTGGGGTTGTCAAAAGGAAATACATCGCCGAACCCTTGAGTCGACTGCGTCTGATCAGGGCAGGACTGCTGATTCCAATTCTGCTGGCTGTCACTTCCCGATGGATCCATGCATCTCCATGGCTGGTCATGGAATTGGGATCCACGGGATCGTTTGTCTCTGAGGATTCAACAACACCCAGCGACGCGCATACCGATGCTGAACAGTTTGCGGGGCCTGCCGCAGATGCTGTCGACCGTGTCGATGCCGATCGCTCAATCCGCGTGACTGAAATCGATCGCGACGGGGCGAAGACTGGCAGTCTCAGTTCGATTCCGGCCATTGGAAACCCGGTTATAGAGCGAGCCGCTCTGGCGGCATTGATCGTCTGGACAATTGCCGCTGTCTTTGGAGTCGTCCGAATATATCGGGATGCTTCCCGCTTGCGGAGGCTGATCGCTCTGAGCCGACCGGTCACCGATACCAGACTTCTCGATCTGCTGGAGCAGATCAGTCGCTCTGCACAATGCTCAGCGATTGTCAGGATCCTGCAGTCAGAATGGATCGATAGCCCATTTGCGACGGGGACATTGTGTCCCGCGATCATCCTGCCTCAGTCGTGGTTCGGTGCTCTTTCAAGTGGCTCGCAGAGAGCGATCCTTGCTCACGAAATGGCCCATCTGGCAGGTCGGGATCCGGCATGGAATCTCGTGTCACAGACTGTCCTTCGCACTCTGTTCTTTCAGCCACTGAATCGGATTGCCGTTCGTCGGATGCGTGACGATGCTGAATATGCGGCCGATCAGTTCGCCGCTCGACTGATCGCAAGCCCTGACGAAGTTGCATGGTCCCTGATGGATGCGGCAGAGCAACAGCAAAAACAGCCGTGCGATCGGCTGCTGGTGAATCCGCCAGGGCTTGCTGCAAGTATTTCCGCTGTGGATTCATGTCTGCAGCAACGTGTTTTTGAGTTGCTGTCCAGAGCGGACCGTCCATCTCCGTCTGAGCTGACGTTCGCTGGATCCGCCGCGATTGTGGTGGTGGTTTCCGCCCTGATTCTCTTCGCTGTGCCTCGATTTGAGTCGCAGGCACACCCCGGTCACAAGACCCTTTTGAAGGAGCCCGAGATGCGAACAGCAGTTGCTCAGGCAGGATTGATTGCTGGCCTGTTCCTGAACCCGATTCATTCAGCACACACTTCCGGAATGATTCATGCCGATGAGACGCGTTCGGAGTCGCCGACAGCAGACGGCTCGGTGGATTCCATTCCGGACGAACTCAAAGACTTCCGAGGTATGCTGATCGGTCAGCTTCTGGATCGCGACATTGAACGAGGAACATTTACGGTCAAGGTCGATTATGTGGCGCGGGTCTGGGAAAACAACAAGGCTCGCAATCCTCGCTCTGCCGTCGGACACACGCTTCGAGTTGATGGAGTCACGGGCAAATGGATCGATCAACTTCTGCTGATCAAGCCCGGCGAAACGATGGAGTTTGAAGCGCAGCATCGCGGGGGTAAGACGCTGACGTTTCCCGGTGAATGGCTGAAGAAGGTTGCACCTTTCAGGGCCGAGGATCATCCGGTGCCACCCGAAGGATTCCGAGGCTTTGCCGGAGTCATTGTGGGCAACGTGGAACGGAAACATACTGAGAGCCGAGAACTGATTGTTCGCGTGAAATCCGTCCCGGAGACGTTTGAACGAAATCGCGCGAAACAGGCCGACGAGGTGGTAGGAAAGCAGATCGTGCTGGCCGGATTCTGGGCAAAGATGAGTGCTCCTTTCGAAGCACTGCAGGTTGGTGACACGATTCGCGCCGGGGTCCTGCACCGAGTCGCACAGAGCGATCATCTGACCGTGGCTGAATTTGCCGAACGCGTCTCTGATCACAGTCAAAAAGGATCGGCCGAGAAGACCGCATCACCTCCTGAGGAATCTGATGGCAGGGACATGGAGTTTCCGGAAGGGATGCGTGGGTTCCGAGGAATTCTCCGCGGACGACTGATGAGCAGCGATATCGAGAAGGGCGAATTTGTCTTTCGGGCAGAACGAGTGACTCGCACGTGGGAGCAGAACCGGGCTGCAGACACCGAAAGTTGTCGGGGCCGTCAATTCGTGGTCAAACGCATCACCGGTTCATGGCTGGATGTTCTCGTGACCTTGAAACCAGACGACAACATCGAAGTGGAGGCATTTCATAATGGTGGCGAGCATCTGGACTTTGTCTCGGAATGGCTGAAAAAGGTCGAGTAGCCCATGTGGTCTTCCGTTTTTTCGTATCTTGCAGCCTTCGTCCTGTTCTCCGCTGTAACGCTCGGGGACGACATTCTCGCAGAGCGGCCGGCGAGTGAGCGCTTCGAGGGGAAAGACTCTCCGGAAGTGCCGGACTTTCAACGGCATGTGGTGCCCCTGATTGGTCGTCTTGGTTGCAATGGTCGGGCATGTCACGGATCGTTTCAGGGCCAGGGTGGCATGACCTTATCGCTCTTCGGATACGACTTTCGGGCCGATCTGGCAGCGCTGACCGGCCGCAGCGAGTCTGAAATGCGGCCGCGAATCGTTCCTCAGTCACCGTCGGAAAGCCTGATCCTCCGCACGGGGACGGGGGCGACAGATCATGCAGGGGGGCAGCGTCTGCAACAGGGGTCGTGGCAGTACAATCTGCTGTTCCGCTGGATCGCCGCCGGTGCTCCGGGAACAGTTCAGAATCGGACGATCCTGACTCTGCAGACAGAACCAAAGCATTTCCAATGGGAGCAGGTCGGTGAGAAAGGACAAGTCCGCGTCGAAGCGGTCTAGTCGGACGGTGTACGGGAAGATGTCACCTGTCTGTCGCGATTTCGCGTCAATGCCGATGCGGTGGCTGATGTGGATCTCGATGGTCGGATCACGGCCGTCGGCTACGGTGACACTCATGTGATTATCTTGTACGACAATGCGGTTGCGTCTATTCCCGTCGTCGTGGCGAATCGCACTCGACCGCATGTCGAATGGCCCCAGGATCCTGCTCCGACGATCATCGATCAGCTGGTCAATGCCCGTCTGCAATCACTCGGACTCGTCCCTGCTTCCGTGTGCGATGATTCCGAATTCATTCGCAGGGCCAGCATCGATCTGACGGGAACACTGCCCCATCCGCAGGAAGTGCGGGAGTTTCTGGCTGACACATCGAATAATAAGCGAGAGCGAAAGATCGACGACTTACTGCGTCGACCGGCGATGGCGGCGTGGTGGGCCACCAAGCTGTGCGACTTCACCGGCTGCAATCCTCAGGAACAGTCGGAACTGGGTCAGGAACTGGCTGAGCAATGGTACATGTGGATCTATCAGCGGCTTCTTCAGAACCAGCCATACGATCAGATCGTCGAGGGCATTCTGCTGGCGACGGGCCGCTCGCCCGGGCAGTCGTTTACCGACTACGCGGCAACCATGTCGTCCTATTTTCGTGACTCTGATCCGGAAGACTTCACTACGCGCGGAACCATGCCGCATTACTGGAGCCGACGATCTGTCGAGAAACCGTCGGACAAAGCCATGGCCGTGGCTCACGCATTCCTCGGAATCCGACTGCAGTGCGCCGAATGTCATAAGCATCCGTGGGATCAATGGACGAGGGAGGATTTTCAGCAGTTCAGCCGATTCTTTGAAGACATCACCTACGGCGTGGCTCCTGACGCAGCGGACGATTATCGAAACCTTGCCGAAAATGCTGGCTTGCGGCTGAGAAATGACAATGCCGGTGCGCCGATCACTCCGGAGCATCTGGCAAGAGCCAGAGCGGGGCAGACGATTCCCTGGCGTGAACTTTATCTGAAGCCGAGAACTTCCGACATCACGCTGCAGCTGCTTCGATCGAAACAGGTGAACCTGCGACCTGATGAGGATCCACGTCGGCCCGTCATGACCTGGTTTCGGAATCCGGAGAATCCGTGGTTTTCGAAGGCCATTGTGAATCGCGTCTGGGCCAGCTGTTTTCATGCGGGCATTGTCAATCCGCCAGATGATCTTAATCCGGCCAATCCACCGAGTCATCCGGAATTGCTGGACTGGTTGTCGGCTGAGTTTGTCCGCCAACGGTACGACCTGCGCTGGCTGCTGCGTGAGATTGCGATGTCCTCGACGTGGCAGCGGAGCACCGTGCCGAATGCCACGAATGGGGATGATCGTCGCAATTTCAGCAGAGCGATTCCGCGTCGGCTGCCTGCAGAAGTCATTTATGATGGCATCAAGCAGGTGTTGTGTGCGGACGACAAGCAGGCTGAAGTCCGAGAGGATCTGAAACGTCGGGCCATCGGACATCTTTCGATGCGCATGGCCGGAACGTATGCCATGCATGTTTTTGGAAAGCCTGAGCGTGCTGTGATGTGTGATTGTGAGCGTGTCAATGAGCCTTCGCTGCTGCAGTCCGTTTTTCTGCAGAACGACCCCATGATTCACCTGCTGATCAGCGACAGCGGCTGGCTGGAGGACATTCGTCGTCACCCGGACCCTACGCAGGAGCAACGACGCCAGTGGATTCATGAGGCCTGGCTGCGAGCCTTCAGCCGACCGCCTCGAACGGCCGAAGTGGAGCGGGTGATGCAACATCTTCAGACGTCGAAATCTGTCGCGGTCGGGATGGAGGATCTGCTGTGGAGCCTGCTGAATACCAAAGAGTTCCTGCTGAATCATTGATGGCGTCGGGGATCAATCCCGGAGGAGAAGTCGAGCATGAAACGCATACGTTCCGCTGGTGTGAATCGTCGCGAGGCCATTCGGCTGGGGGTGCTTGGTACCGGGCTGGGATTCAGCGGCTATTGTCGCGCGGCACAGGCAGCTCATCAGTTCACGGAAGATCGCTCTGCCGTACTCGTGTTTCTCAGCGGGGGACCATCTCATCAGGACACTTTTGATCTGAAACCCGACGCACCTGCGGAATATCGCGGCGAGTTTCGCCCCGTGCCGACCTGCGTGCCCGGAATGGAAATCTGTGAACATCTGCCGCAGCTGGCGAAGATTGCTGACCGATATGCCATCGTCCGAGGCATCAGCCATAACCTGGCCGACCACGGAATCGGGACGAGTTACCTGCTCACCGGCAATCGACCGACTCAGACGATTCGCTACCCGATGTACGGGAGTGTTGTGAGTCATCAATTTGCGGGGCCACGCGATCTGCCTCGGTTCGTGTCGATCGATCGACCTTTGGGAGAACCCGGATTTCTGGGACCGGAATATGGCCCTTTGTCGACGGGAGAGAAACCTCACTACGGTCAGCCATTTCGCGTGCGCGGCATTTCACTCGACGATGGCGTCACGCTGGAACACTATCAATCGCGAACGCAGCTGGTCCGGGATCTCGATACGTTCTATCAGGGCCTTGAACAGCTGGACGATCAGGTGCGAAGTCTTGATGAGTTCTCGAGGCAGGCATTCGAATTGATCAGTTCACCCCGGTGTCGGGACGCCATGGATCTTCGTCTGGAACCGGAGGCAGAGATTGCTCGGTTTGGGAAACATGAATTTGGTCAGTCGTTGCTGATGACAGCACGCCTGATCGAGGCGGGCGTTCGCTTCGTGACCGTCATTCTGGAAGACTGGGATACTCATCAGGATAACTTCAGTGCGCTCGCCGGCCGGCTGTTGCCACCGTTTGACCAGGGACTGTCAGCATTCCTCGATCGATTGAGTCACCGTGGAATGCTTGATTCCACAACCGTGATGGTGACCGGCGAATTCGGTCGAACGCCCAAAATCAATCAGAACGCCGGACGCGACCATTGGGCCCGCGCCATGTGTGGCCTTCTTGCGGGTGCCGGCATTCAGCCTGGGCAGGTCATCGGGCAGACCAATGACAAAGCCGAAGAGCCAGCGGGCAATGCGTTTTCGCCGGATGATCTGGCTGCAACATTTTACTCAGCAATCGGCATCAACCCGAAAACGGAATTCGAAGCCAGGATTGGTCGTCCGATCACGCTCATTCGTGACGGATCTCCAATTGCTTCAGCCTTGCGACAATAAGAGCCGATCGGAAAACACATCATCC
>JBKDRW010000042.1:0-4829 GCA_046341255.1 Planctomycetota bacterium | reverse complement strand
CAGCATCATCAACGGGCACAACGGCGTTTCCCGGAATCCATCGTCGCTCGCGCGGAGGGGGAGCGATTTTCAGCATCATCTGCGGGCCGCTTTGTGTTTCCAGTTGTCGGCGATCCAGGATCGTCACTTTCTGACCAGTCTTCAGTCGGCACTGCCAGACTGAGCATTCATCCCCAAACTCACTGCCGACCCATGCCACGACATCTTCATCTTTCACTTCACCTTCGGAATCAGACAGCTTGTTGACATATCGTTCAGGAACCCAGCTGAAACTTCCTTCCGGAGGCTCAATCATGAACCAGCCACCTGGATCATGCCGCAAGACGGTGACGACAGTCTCCTTCTCGACTTTCTGCGTGGGATAATATCGATCTGGATCCCCGGCGCCACTGCGAACATACGCCCCCTCAGAGACCACTCTGGCCTCATATGGAAACTGAACACGCTGCTGGGCAAACGTACTCCCGGTCAACAACAACCCGAGCACAACCGATGTGAACATTCGCATCATTGCAGTGACTCCTCAATCAGGGCTCGCAGCCCATGACGTCGCTTGAGCTTCTGCTCTTCGCACTGGGACCAATCTGACACCTGGACTCGCTCTGATTCGATCCGACCAGAACAGGCCTTTTGCTCAACCGCTGCAGACTTTCGCACAGGAGAGGCTGGCATCGGTCATTTCATCAAGCCGGTTACCCGAAAAATCAGTCGTTCAGCAGAACCTGCCGACTGCGGAGAACGATCCGGCAAAATCTGCCGACAATTTCGTGAACGATTTTTCGGTCAGCCGATCGATCTGAACCTGCTTCCCGCATCCGATCAGACGCATCCGGAGGCTCCATTGTTCGAGACGCCGCAGAGACTTAGCCGCTTTTTACGCGGTTTTTGCCTGAGTCATCCGTCTTGATGCCCGCAAAAGGCAACTTTTGCCAAATGCCGAGCAAGAAGTTCAGTTCGACATTCATGGAATTACAGAATGTTGAAAAACGCCTCAAGTCTGGTTTTGCCGAATCAACTGGTATCATTCGTCGATGAATTCTCCTCAGACTTTATCTCGGTCGATTCGGCAGATTCTGCCGGTCTATGTTTTTCCCTCCGATGACGCGGAGTGCGCGCAGATGCGATGGTCAACGGTTGTTCCTCTGGTCATCGTGAGCAGTGTCCAATTCTTCATGGCCGCAAGTCTTTTTGCTCATCCCGATGAGAAAATCAGGATTGGTGAGACAGCACCGAACTGGACGGAATTGAAGGGGACCGATGACAGGACTCATTCACTTCAGGACTACGCAGACAAAGCGGTGGTGGTCATTTGCTTCACTTGCAACAGTTGCCCGTATGCCGTGGACTATGAAGACCGCATGATCGCATTTTCAAGAAAATACGCAGACACTCAGCACGGCGTCGTACTCGTGGCAATCAATGCCAACAACAAGCCAAAGGAAACACTGGAACTGATGAAGCAGCGTTCAGTCGAAAAGAATTTTCCGTTCGCATATCTCCACGACGACACACAACAGGTCGCCGATGCCTACGGTGCCGTTTACACTCCGGAGTTTTTTGTACTGAACAAAAACCGCGAGGTGATCTACATCGGCGCGATGGATGACAAGACCGATGCATCGCAGGCGAGCGTGAACTATGTCGAACTGGCCGTGGAAGCGGCCTTGAAGGGACAACGTCCGCAAGTGACGGAAATCCCCGCTCGAGGCTGTGCCATCCCCTTCAGACGAAGTCGGCGTTCGGGTACTCGCAGTTCGTATCTGAAATGGCAGAAAGGCATGCCGACGCGTTCGTTCGCCGGAGTGTTCGCATAAGCGAACACGTTCGGACACGAATGCCTGAAGAAACGTTGAATTCTCCACCAGTGTCAGACGGATGAATCGCCAAAATCTGTCAATGCCGCGTCAGGCCATCACCGGGAGACTCAACTGTTGCCATCCATGAATCCGTGTGCGAGGAAGCCGTTCATCAATGATCAGCCGCACTGTCTTTGCCTCGGATAGAAAAGCAGACATGTCGGACACTGGTCAGCAGATAAATGCCCGCTCTGGAGTTCGGAATGCAAAGCTGATGAAAATGCCCATCGTCAGGCTCCACGTTGCAAGTCTCCGGTCGAGATGCTGACGCACTCCTTTCTGATCACCAATGGCAGTGCGGCCGAATTCGAGCACCGCGCTGACACGGTCAGCATCTCCGCCAGACGCAGGTCTGCCGATCTGTCAGCGGATGAACGAGCCACTTTTTCTGATTCGGCATCGCAATGGTGTACACACAATGGAATTCAGCGAAGCCAATGACTCATCACATCGCGACATGGCCGAAGACATGCAGGGATCTGTCAGACATGAAGACCACTCCCGGAGCAATGCTCAGCGATCCACCATGAATCTGCCGGTGCATCAGTTGGGAAGGGTAAAACCGTAGCTGGTTTCAGCAAGACTCGATTCCGTGGCTCGCCGCAGCCAGGTGATTGCACTGTCCATAGAGGCAAAGAATTGCACGGCATTACCGATATGCGACGGCAAATACTTTTCGCCGGCGTCGCAGCCACGATCCACGATAGCAACTCGCCCACTCGTTTTCGAATCGTGCAGTCGGTATCGAGCAATAGCCGGTCGAGCGAGCCTCAGTCGCTCTTCTCGCATCAGACGTTGCCCCTCGCACATGACGACCACGTCACGACCGGAAGCGATCTCACGATCAATCGCCTGCTGAGTTCGGCAAACGCTGTCATCATCGGCACCACAAAGATGAATTACGGACAGTTGTTCAGGGGACATGTTGCTGACTCCTCGGCAGGGGGAAAGCCTTCACTTCTGTCTTCAAACCTCGCATTTCGGGACGCTCAAGTGTCCGTTCTGCGACAATTGACGGAACGATACATCACAAAATCAGCCCGTGCCGATTCTCGCAGCACAATTTTTTCACTCCGATTTTGCCACAAATTGCAGCTTTCCCGTTTATCCGGGTCGGTAACTCCCCCCATGGGAGTTCATCGCCAAACGGCCGGGGCGCATTGACGCCATGCACGACCTGAGAAAGATCGCTTGTCGTACCGGTGGCGAGGGCATTCTGACTGCCGTCAGGACACCAGTAACCATGCCTTCTCGCCGCGCATGTCGGCGATTCTCCTCAGACTCACGGCGCGTTGAGCCGCTGGATGGGAAGAGACAACGACCAGACTTCCTGACTCAGAGGCTGAGCGTGTCCGGCGGCAATCCAGATCTTGTCGCGGAAGACCCATGCCGAATGCTCATGGCGTTCTTTCCACTGACGGTTGCTGTGCACTCGATGCCAGTCTTTTCCGTCACTGGAATGCCAGACGTCTCCCCGGTTTTGAGCCGGGTTGTTGGACCATCCGCCGATCACCCAGATTTTTTCGCGGTACTCAACCGCAGAAAACCAAAGTCGAGGCGACCATGGAGCAGAATCCATTTCCTGCACCCAGTGCACTCCATCCGCGGATGACCAGACATCATTTTTGGCATGATACTCAGGCACATAATTACCACCGCCGAGAACCCAGATCCGATCGCGATGCACAACAGCCTGATGATAGGCCCGTGCAGACCATGGTGCCTGCCCTGTCTCCAGCTGCCACGTTTTGCCATCCTCCGATGACCAGACATCATTTTTCAGGCTGGCTTGATCACCAAAGTAATAGTTCTCTGTCCCACCCAGCAACCACATTCGCCCCTTGAATTCCACAAGGCCGGCAGCCAGACGCGGACTCCAGTCTGCAGATGCAGTGACCTGATCCCAGTCGGTTCCATTTTCCGACGACCACACTTCATTCGATGCACTGTGACCTGCCAGTCTTCCGTTGTACCAGCCGCCCATGATCCACATCCGATCCCTGAATGTGACTGTCATGGCCAGATCGCTGTGCTTCCACGGAGCCTCACCACAAACAAGGTCCCAGTTCACACCATCAGGAGAACTCCACACATCTCTCGGGGGCGCTGAGAATGAGTCAAACCAGCCGCCGAACAGCCAAAGGCGATCCTTAAAAACGAGTTCACCCGAAGAATCGCGAGCCTGCCACGATGCAGCCGGTGTTTCCAGATTCCAGTCCTTCAGAAGAGGGGCGTTCCTGTTCTCACGCTCGTTCAGGTCTTTTGCGGGATTGACAGACTCATCAGCAGCCCGAGTCTGCACAGACGGTTCCGACGCCAGCCGACCGATTGCCAGCACGGCCATGATCACCAAAGACACGCGATGCAATCGAGAATTCCAGACGTATCGGAACACATTCACGGAAAATCGAACCAACCGCGGCATCAGACACCTCGCTTCGTCGTGATCAGGGAATCACGAAATATAGCGGTGTCGTTACTGTCGTCGAAACGAAGCCGGATTCACACGTCGCGATTCCGCTTTTCGATTGGCCGCAAGACGACGACATTCACGTCTGAGCTCCTCAAGTTTCAGATCACCGGGGAGTTGCTCATGACACCAGGCGAAGTATTCCTCAGCTCGTTCGTAGTCCTGTTTCTTTTCTTTCAGCAACAGCCCCATCGCCCGTCGGGCCGACTCATTCAGCGGATCACATTCGATGGCCAATTCCAGCAATTCTTCACACTGATCATAAAGTTCATAATCGTATCCGACTCGAGACGCCTGCATGAGCAGCGCAAGATATTTTTCATGTCCCGTCGATCCATTGGCTGAAGATCCCTGGCCAGCGGCGATTCCGGGCGAATCCAGACCAGACTCGTTCCATTCGGATTCGACCATTTCCTCATCGTCTGACTTGCCTGCAGGCGACATCTTTTCCCCGTGAGACCCCTCGGAACCAGCAGCTTTCCGTGTCATGTCAGCAATGGCCC
>JBKDRW010000041.1:0-9002 GCA_046341255.1 Planctomycetota bacterium | reverse complement strand
CGTCAATGAGCTCGATCAGTTCCAGCAGTATGGTTGCTTCCAATCAGCGACCCATTCCGTTGAAAAAACGCGCGGACCTCGTGGTGGCGAAAATCGATTACCTCGGCGTCGGATACCAGGTTATCAAGGATCCGATCGGGCTGAAGTACCATCGCCTGCAGGTGGAACAATACCGGATTCTTGAATTGCTGAATGGCAAGCGAAGTCTTGAGACGGTTCGAGATGATCTGAAGAAAGAATTCCCGACCCTGCAGATTTCGCTCAGCGATATTCAGCAGTTGATTACGGACCTGCATAAGAAAGGGCTGGTCGTCAGCGATCGTCCGGGTCAGGGGGCTGCCGTCGTTCGGGAGCGGTGGAAGACTCGGAAAGAGAAAATCAAGCAGACGGTCATGAGTCTGCTGTCTTTGCGTCTTCCCGGCTGGGATCCGGAGCGGACACTGCAATGGATGCATCCATGGATTGCGTGGATGTTTCATCCGGCGGCCGTCGCGGTGTGCATGATGTTCGTGTGTTCGGCGTGGATTCTTCTGGCCGCCAATCTCGACGAGTTTCATGCCGGCCTGCCTGAGTTTCAGAGTTTCTTTGGTTGGCCCAATCTGATTTATCTCTGGGTCACGCTGGGGCTCGCGAAAGTGATTCACGAGTTTGGTCACGGGCTCAGTTGCACTCATTATGGCGGTGAATGCCACGAAATGGGTGTGATGGTTCTGGTCTTCAGCCCGTGTCTGTACTGCGATGTGACAGATTCGTGGATGATGAAGAACAAATGGCATCGCATCATCATTGGTGCTGCCGGGATGTATATCGAAGTGATTCTGTCGGCGATCGCGATTTACATCTGGTGGATGACAAAGCCAGGACTGCTGCACCATCTTGCCCTCAACATGTTCTTCGTGACCACAATCACGACCGTCATCTTCAATGCGAATCCGTTGATGCGATTTGACGGCTATTACATGATGAGTGACTATCTTGAGATTCCGAACCTTCGGCAAAAATCAGAGAAGCTGCTCCGAGAGGCCTTTGCATGGCATTGTCTCGGGATCGAATCAAAGCCCGATCCATTCATGCCGGAAACCGGTCGAGGATGGTTCATCACGTATGCGATCGCAGCATGGCTGTATCGCTGGGTTGTCCTCGTGTCGATCAGCATGTTCCTCTATACCGTCCTGAAACCCTATAATCTTCAGAGTCTGGGTGTCACGGTGCTGGTGTTTTCAATGTCCGGCATCATTTTCAGTATGTTTCGTTCGATCTATCAGATTGTTTCCACACCCCGGATGGAACCCATGAGCAAAACCAGAATCACGATTTCTCTGCTGATTGCCGGAGCGGTCGGCTGGGTTGCCTTCACAACTCCGATTCCGTGGTATCACGAGGCGCCATGTATTCTCGAGCCTCGTGGGGTTGTTCATGTGCCAGCTCCGGTCGGAGGGAGGATTCTTCCGCCTGCAGAATACAAAATTCTGTACGACGAACTGGGCTTGTTTGAACGTCGAGCGAAGGCGGGCATTGTCGACCGTGTGAATCCGCGGGACTCATCACAGCTTCTGATTGATAAGAACCGCCTGAACCTCCTGCTGGATATGCCGACTCCCGAGGAATACGCCGCACTGCCCAGAAATGGTCAGGTGGTGGAAAAGGGGCAGGTGCTGCTCATCCTTGAGCACCCCGACGATCTGAAACGACAGGATCTGCTGAGACGGCGCGTGATCGATTTCCTGTACCGCTCACGTGAGGTGGATGCGTACGATAAAATTCCTGACGCGGCCGGTGTCGGTGATTCGCTCGCCGAAGCGCTGGAATTGCAGAATACGATTCGAGATCTGGTGAAGCTGAATGCTCGAAGAGTCGTGCGGGCGCCGATCAACGGAACCGTCGTGGCTGCCAAACGTGTGCCGGAACAACCCGCCAGCGAGATCGACAAGATGAAACTCGCCCCATGGCATGGAACTCCATTCGACTTTGAAAACCTTGGATGCACGGTTGAACCTGGTCAGGAGATCTGTAGTCTCGCACCTTCGGAAAAGCTGCAGGCGGTCTTGTACATAGATCAGGGCGATCGCGAGGACCTGAAAATTGCCAGGTATGACATCGAACTGAAACTCGATCATCTTCCTGATATTACCTGGCTCACAAAGGTGACGCAGATTTCAACGAAAGGGGAAAATGTGGCCCCGGAAGCCCTGACGACTCGCTTTCAGGGACCCCTGGCGACAAAACCCGGCGATCAGGGCAGCGAACAACTTGCCAGTGTCGCCTATCGAGCCATCGCGGAACTTCATTTTGTTGCTGAGGTCAGTAAGCCTGATGCCGTGCTGATGAAACCCGGTATGCGCGGGAACGCTCGGTTTATTATCTCCGATCGTACGGCAGCCCAATGGCTGTATCGATACTTCTGGGAAACGTTCCGATTCAAGGTTTGATCAGGTCGGAAGTGGTTGAAGCCACTTCGGGACCTTCAGACTATGGATTCGTTGCTGCCGGGGACGTTCGTCGATCCTGGGCAGGCGATTCCGCCGGACGGCCTCGGGCTGCGGTCGATCGATTGTGTCTGCGGAAGACAGACGTGTACAATCGCCACTTCCAGATTGGCGTCGACTGAGTGGACATCGGCCGTGGAAGAGCGAATCGGCTGCGCCGTGTCCGGTCAGCCGAGGAGTTCGACCGGTCCACGAGTTTGACCGGTCCAGATGAGTGATCCACAGGCCTGAACCCGAAAAGGGGGATTGCTGGGATCCGGATGGACGGTCGTTCGATTCGCATGGCATCCTTCCCCCCCACCACGGCACATCCCGCCTCGTTTACAGGAGTTGATCATGTCCGATCACAGAGTTTCCGACCGAACCCCTTGCTGTCGTCTCGATCGTCGTCGCTTTGTTCAGACTGTCGCCGCATCATCGCTGGCAGCCCTGCCGTTGCGTTCGCTCAGCGCGGGATTGTATGCAGCGCCATCGGGAACAGGAGTTTCCGAAACGGCCGTAGGCGAATTCTTCAGGTCGCTGTCTGATGAGCAGAAGAAAATTTTGTGCTTTCCATTCGAACACAATCTCAGGCATCGCATCAGCGCGAATTGGCATGTGACAGAGCCGACTCTGGGGCAACAGTTCTTCACGACCCCGCAGCGCGAAATGGTCGGTCGTATTGTGAAGGGGCTCTGCAGCGAAGAAGGGTATGAGCGTCTTGTGAGACAGATGGATGAAGACGCCGGTGGGCTTCATGAGTTCAGTGTTGCTGTTTTTGGCCAACCGGAGAATGGTCAGTTTGAGTTTATGCTCACAGGACGTCATCTGACTCTGCGAGTGGACGGCAACAGCGTTGATAAGGCTGCATTCGGTGGCCCGATTGTCTATGGTCACGATCAGGTGGATGAAGATGCTTCGAAGAATATCTATTTCTACCAGACGCAGCAGACGGATGCTGTCTTCAGGTCACTGACCGATGAACAGATGCGCAAAGCTCTGATTGAAAAAGCGCCTGCGGAGGCGGCGGTCCAGTTGCAGGGTGTCGCTGGTCGATTCCCGGGGATCAGCGTGTCGGAGCTGAAGGCTGATCAGAAGTCGATGGTCGAAAAGACCCTCGGTGTTCTGCTGGCGCCGTATCGCAAGGATGATGTGGATGAGGTGATGCAGATCCTTCAGGAAACGGGTGGCGTCGATCAGCTGCACATGGCGTTTTATCAGCAGGAAGACATTGGCGGTGACAAGGTCTGGGACATCTGGCGGATCGAGGGCCCGTCTTTCGTGTGGCATTATCGAGGCGCTCCTCACGTGCACGCGTACATCAACATCGGACACGTAAAAAAGAGCTGAGAGGCAGCGATGTCCGCTGGACGCAGATCCTCGTCTTCGTGCCTCGGGTCAGAAATCACCTCGAGCCGTTGACGAGGAGCCGAATTCGCTTTGTGCTGAACGACTGAAATACGTTCGGCCTGCTTCCAGGAGCTCACTCAGGATGACAGTGTTGAGTGAGCTCCTTCAGCAGGATGAGATTGCAAGGGCCTCTGTGAGGATCTGATTGAGTCGAAGGTGAGCGCATCTTCGGCAGGCCGTGTCAGATTATGGCCACATCAATTGAACAAGACGACCTGATTGCGTTGCGATGAAAAGTCGATCTCCGAGTGCCGACACGCAGGTGTGCTCGGGTGGATCCGCGGACAGGTCTGTCGCCCACTGGATCGTGCCTTCGAAGTTGAGCCAGTAGATCCGATTCTCAAGCGTTGTTACGGCGACGCGTCGATTCATTGCCGAGGCACGAACTCGCGAAGGGATGCCTTCGATCGCGAATGAACCGAGTTCGCTGCCATCCAGATCGTAGACCTGGACGCCATGATTAAATGCCGCGAGGAACAGTTTTTCCTCGCGATCGCAGATGGAAATATCACCTGCGTTATTCATCATCGGAATCGTCCAGATGTCCCTTCCCTTCAGGTCCATGCGGCACAGTTGACTGAACTCTGCTGCAAAGATCAGTTCAGGTCTGGATGAGAGAAATCGAATATGCTCAATCGGGCGGCGGGTGTCGACTTTGAATAATTCGCGACGATCAAGGGATACCAGATGGATGCGCGACGAATCCGTTCCAAATGCAATGTGACCGCCGAAAGGCGAGATGGCCACGCTGAGAATTTTCCCTGTGACGCTGATATCCCAGATCGGTTTGAGCTTGTGATCGAAGGTCACCAGATGGTTGTCATTGACGATTGCAGCTCCCGTTTCGCCGTTTCCTGAGAGAACAACCTGAGACGCTCGGCCAAATCGAAGATCTTCAGCAATGCGATCACCGACCAGATTGAACAGGCTCAGGTGTCCCTGCCGTGTCGCGACAGCCAGCAGCCTTGCTTCACTGGCGAGATCCATCGCGGCAATCCCCGACGGAAAGAATTCCTCAAACACTTCATGAGGAGTTGCGCCGTAAGAATTGCGGATCAGCGACGACGTCACTGGAGCACTCCGATCACTTCTGACTCAGACGCTTGCCAAGCACATCGAGAGCCTGAGCGATATCAGGGTCCTGACTGATTTCATCGGACGTTTTGCCGCGATAAAATGTAATCTGTGTGTCGCTGGGAGAGGGGACCTCGACGTCCGGACTCAGTCCTTGACCGGCATAGTTATGGTCATCAGGCGAGTAAAACTTGGCCGTCGTGATCTTCAGACCTGTCTCATCCGGCAGTCGAATGATGCTCTGCACGGACCACTTGCCATAAGTTTTGCGACCAATAATCGTTCCTCGATGATGATCTTTGATGGCTCCGGCCACGATTTCACTTGCGCTGGCGCTGTTCTCGTCGACGATGAGAGCCAGGGGATAACGTCGCACGTTGTTCCCATGAGCCATGAAGGTCTGATTCTGTTCAACCGATCTTCCACGAGTTGACACGATGGTTCCCGTGTCGATAAATCGATCAATCACCGCGGCGGCCGTTTCGAGCAGGCCTCCGGGGTTTCCTCGCAAATCCCAGATCAAAGCCCGCATTCCCTGTCGTTCGAGCGACCGCAGAGCTTCATCGAGTTCTTCCGCCGTGTTGTCCTGGAAGCCCTCCATACGGATGTAGCCGATCCCTCGGATATCATCCAGCATCACAGATCGAGTGATGCTTCGAATCTGAACTCGCTGACGGACAAAGTCGTTTGTCTTCTGTGTTCCATTGGGTGTCTCGAAAGTGAGTTCCACGCGGCTTCCGCTGGTGCCGCGAAGAAGCTTGGCTGCATCGTCCGTCGAGAGATCTCGCACATCCGTTCCATCGACGCTTACAATATGATCGCCCGGCTGAAGACCGCCCTTCTCTGCAGGGCTGTCCAATAACACATTGACAAGGTGCATACCCTTGCCTTTCACCGCCTTCATCTCAATGCCGATCCCGACCAATTCGCCCTGAATGTTTCCGAACAGATCGTTATATCGATCGGGCGTCAGAAAGTTGCTGTACTCATCCAGCGCGTTGCAGCCACCGAAAATGTACTCCATCGCAACACAGGTCCCCGACATTCCCAGTTCACGCTGACACATTTCACAAATACTTGTAATCGTCGTCCGCGCGTCGATGCGATTTTCAATCTTTCGGTTCCAGAAATCGTTGATCAGGCGCTGACGAACCCGATTGATGGCGTCATCCTGTCCGGGCTTCACGTTGCGACTGAGAAACTTCTCATTCCGCAGCGCCATGTAGAGACTCTCAGTCCCATGTGCGACGAATCGAGTCGTGGAAACCGGCTCGACATATTCGTACTGAACACGACTGAGGATTTCGTCGAACAGATCGAGAGACTCGGAACGACCTTTTCGCAGAAGTTTCTGTTCGAAGCTTCGATCGGAATAACGACGATCGATTCCGAAGTGCACTCGAGTTCGGCGAAGTGCGTATTTGAGTCCCTCATTGTCTTCGAAGCGTTCCAGAGCGGCCTCGTAGTGAACGATAGCCTCCACCCACTGACGGGAATTCTCCAGTTCTTCACCAGCCCGCAGCGCTTCTGTGGCGTCAGCATACACGGACATATCGACCGTGGGAGCATCTTCGGCATGCACCGCGCTGAGAGGCAGGAAGAGGCCGAAAATAGCGAACAACAGCGTTCGCAGGATGAAGAAAACGGAGCTTCGCATGACGACTCCTCAACCGCTCAATGCGGCTCAGTTCACGGGGCTCGTTGCCGAGCGGCGTCATGCCGTTGATCCTGAAGTAAATCCCTCCTCAGGTCATCCTTGAAGTCCTGTCCTGTGCCCGTTGCGAGACAGACTGAGACATCACGTTACCGATGGATGTGATGGCTTCATCAATGGTTTTTGAATATATGGCTGAATTGGGCCTGGGTCAAACACCGTTTCACGTCAGAGTTTCCGTCGTCGACAGATTCCGAAATCTCACGCCTCGGCGGAAAATTCGGCTCCTTTTTCCTGACTCCTTCGCATAGTCGTCCTTTTCGTTCTCCTGACACGGGCCATCTGGGTGCAGCGGTGGCTGACTTGCTTCCTTGAAGGTGATCCAGTGTCTCAGGATCCTGGTGTGCAAACCCCTGAAAGATCCCTTTTCAAATGACCGATACTTGTTGTTTGACGGCCTTAGCACTTCAGAGATCGCCCGGACCCGTCGACTTCAAACTTGTGCAGTGGACTCTTTGAAACAGAATCACGGCGGTTGGATTCGGCGGAATGGTGACGTAGTTTCTCGTGTGGGACGGACGGGAAATGGGCGAGCATGATGGAATCGGCTCGGGCATTCGATCCATGCAGCTGCTGCAGTTTCCGGAAGGGCTGTGCTCGGGCAATCGCTATCGGAGATCCGACCGGGTTTTTGAGTGCTGACGTGGCTTTTCCTCGGGCGAGGGGATCGTGAGAGAGTCAAATGATCCACGACACCCAGGGAGTACTGGCGTTCGTCCCGGGAACAGATCTGTGTGGACAATCAGCCACCGATCTGCTTTCTCGCGCGTTCGATGGAATCCACAACCGCCTGAACATACTGCTGCTCGGAGAATGGGCTCATGATGTACGATTTGAGGGCCACGACGGGCTGCCCGTATTCCGTCTCCCGAAATCGATCTGTCATGGAGATCACGACTCCATCACCTCGCAACGCTTCACTGTTCATGAGCCGGAACACTTTTCTGTTGTAGTCGTTGAAATCATGAAGCTTCTGGATGTACGACGCGTCCGACTGTTCGAGCCTTGGCATTTCAAAGGTATCGACTCCATCAGGGTAGACTCGAAACAGGGTCACAGGGCCGAAGTTCTCGGGATTCATGACACTGATTGCTGGTTGCGCGGAGAGGCGATTGCGGAGTGTCTCAGCCATGGTCACCAGATGTCCGAGGAGACTCTGGAGTCCGCTCCGCCCGAGCAACAAAAGAGCCCCCAGAGCCGACATCGGACCACAGCCTGATCGGCTTGTTTCAAGCGTGAATCGCCCTGGGTTGTAATCGCCCGACTGAAACAAGTACGGAGTTGTTGATTGATCACGCGACAGCAAACCGAGGTCCGCTGCCGACTTCACAAAAATTGCGCTGGAAACATAGGGTGCGAAGCCGGTTTTGTGATAATCGACACCAATGGAGTCCGCGAGACTCAGGAATCGAATGCGCCGATTGGCCCCCGCAAGGGCACGAAGCGTTCGATCCGGAAAGCCGAGGGGATTCCTCGAGAAGTCGTACTCGCGGAAAACGCTCCATGCCCAGCCGATCACCGCGTCAGCATGAAGGTGTGGAACGTAATCCAGAGAAAACTCCCTGACCAGGTCGTCACGTAATTCGCGAATCCTGTCGAGAGCATCAATGCCGAAGGCGTCTGTGGTGCCCATGGTGGCAACAATGCAGGCGATTCGTCGCCCCTCCTTCAATAATCGCCGCAGTTCAGTCTCAAGTAGACACGTCCGGATCTCGTTGTTCGGCGCTGTCGGGATCCTGACAATGTGATCGGTTCCAAGGCCCAGCCATGATGCCGCCGTTTTGCTGGCATAATGCGCCTGGTCCGAGCAAACAACCACGGGAAGTTCCCCCGAAAGACCTCGAGTCATCGTGCCGGGACACGCTTTCTCCATGCCGATCCGAATGGCGTACAGAAGTGTCCCGGTTCCGCCGAATGTGAATACACCCCCAGAAGTGGTCGGGTCGTAACCCATCACTTCCGCTGTCATGCTGATTGCTTCGGCTTCCGCCAACGCAACGCCTCGACTGGCTTCTTCGCTGCACAAATTCGGGTTGTAAATCGCCGGGAGCAGCGTTCCCAGGATTCCGGGAATGCATGGGGGATTGATCACGTTAACCTGAGCCCGCGGATGGCCCCAGATGAACATGCCTGACAAATGATCGACGAGTTGCCGATTCACATGCTCGACCGTGTTGCATGACTCGGGCAGCCGCGCCTGGGTGGCTTTGGAAAAATCAATCTCCGTGGGCTCGCCCAGCATCGGCCGCTGCGATTTCATGGAATCGACGCGATCCAAAGCACGCAGCACCGAGAAAACGAACCACGCATCGTGTTCCTGGTCGGAGACTGGCTGAGGA
>JBKDRW010000040.1:0-2541 GCA_046341255.1 Planctomycetota bacterium | reverse complement strand
ATCGTGAACAGAGGTTTGCCAAAATCAAGTGATGACAAATCGCAGATGGGTTCGGAAGCCATCGACACAATTCTCCAGGATGTCACTCAGTGCAGACGACGCGAAAGCCTCAAAGGCCAGTCAACATCGGGATATGATTCGGGAATGAAGGGATACTGCCGGAATTGCAATGCCCTTCATGTCTTCTGGCAAGGCTGGGAGCCATCTGAGCCCGGGATTTTTGATGTTCGATGCGTCCAGTCCCTCTTTAAAGACAGATTTCCTGCCGCAGAGCCGCAGGAACTCAATCCGGATCGCTGTTCAACTCGACTTGTGTCTGATCTCTGTTCAGTGGTCCATGATGGAGTGGAGCGACAAAACCTCTGGATCAGATCGCCTGGTTTGCAGATTGTCTGACAATCCTTCCGATCGTTGTCGCGGCCGGTCCCGGTCAGAATTGCGAGTTCATCTGGTGGTCGACCTGGGCCGTATCTGCACACCACTGATCGGAAGCGTCACAGCTCAGTGGTCACAGGTCGCCGCATCACGTTCGGAACAGCAAGAAGGATGAGCGGAAATTCCGATCGGCACGCGATTTGCCACTGAATTTGAGCGTAACGAGTTCGTGTGAACTCAGACTTATACGTGCCTTCCCGGCATCTTCAAGACTGTTGAAAGGAGACGACTCATGGCGACAACATCCCCCTCTGTCAAATCGGCTTCAGCTCCTTCTGTGCGAGTCACAGATCCATGGTCTGCCATGCGGCAGGACATGAACGAGCTGCTGGGTTCTTTCTGGGGTGGTACCGCACCCAGCAAGTCGATCAATGCTGCCTATGTCCCGGCGCTGGATGTCTCTGAGAAAGAGAACTGCTTCGAGCTGCATATGGACATTCCCGGACTGGAGGCAAAGGATCTCGACATTCAGGTTCACGGAAATACGGTGACCGTGAGCGGCCATCGCAAGGAAGAGTCTGAGCAGAAGGACAAGACGTATCATCGCATCGAACGACGTTCGGGAAGTTTCAGTCGTACGGTGACTTTGCCATGCGAAGTCGCTGTCAAGGAAGTGGCCGCGGAGTACACCAACGGTGTGCTGAATGTTGTGCTCCCGAAGTGTGAAAAGTCTCGACCAGCGAAAATCTCAGTGAAGGGTTAAGGCCTCCACCGGCATCACGCCCGACGATTTTGTCGGTTTCGAGTTCCGTATGAACAAGAGCCCGTCCTTTTTTAAGGACGGGCTCTTTCTGTTTCGACACGCTGCCCGACCGAGCAGATTCCGATTCAGCAGGATCATCTCCGGCTGCAGAATCAAAAGGGTCGAAACCCATACCCGAATTTCGCTCCCGCATCTCCCCATGGCGACTTGACAGGGCAAAACCCCTTGGGAAACAATCTGCATCGGATTTGCGAGTGGATGGGCGGAATCACACCCGCCATCATCGTTCGACGTCGTCATTCGAAGGACCATGTGGATGCGCGCCACAATCGTTTCTGTGTTACTGCTGCCGGCGATCCTGCCTTCCGGCGTTCGCGCAGAGGACAGATATGTCGGTACGATCTGGAACGTCAAAGTCCGGAGTGAGCAGACAGGAAAATATGTCGATATCGAGCCGATTCGCTGCACCACGGATGGTAAAGTCTACCGCGAAGGGCGAGTGATCGGCAGGCACAAAAAATAAGGGACTGAATGAAGTCGAAATGGTGATTGACAAAGCCCCGGACCCAAAACTGAATGGCAAGTGGAAGGCCAGTCGCGTGAAAAAGGACGGGCAAATCTGGCAGGGCATTTACACAAGAAAAAATGATGGTAAGGAATTCGAAGTTGTTCTGACGCTCAGGAAAGATTGAGCACGGTCTGCCACCGTCCAATTGTGTTCCGGGGCCGTCACGAATGCCCTGCTATCCATCAAAGGACGGACGAGCGAACGGAAATCCTTTGAGCCCTTCCGAGGCTGTTTCCGATTGTTCTCCCCCGAACTTCGTCTATTGCGGCTCGGAGATTACGGAGATATTCAATCCATCGAACGACCGGAGACTGGCCCCTTGATCTGGCGACTGATGACGACGGCCGGGATCTTGTTGTCTGCCGTCGACCTCGTGCCGATGGGGCCAATCGCTTGCCGCGACTCTCAGTGGCGTTCTGAAACGCGCGGAGATTCTGCGATCGAACAAACCCGCACATCGCCCATGTCTCGTGTGTCGGTACGTTGCCATAGACAATCGCTCAAACGCTCATCGTACTGGACGGCGGAGTTTGCCGGTCTGTTTTGTTATTCAATGGCAAATCCCCGGTGACTCAAACCGTATGACGCATCGTCGGGAAATCGTCTGTAAGGATTCCGAAAAGCAGCGTAAATCGAGCATAGCAGCTGAAATGTCCGAAACCGCTGGAAGAATCCGACCGAGACACTCGGTCCCGGAACCTCTCGTGGAATTCAATGATTCGAATTTTTCAATGGTCCATCCAGCGACTGCTGCGAGACGGCTTGCATCAGGGTTGGACATGAGCAGCAGACAGGTGGCCTCGTCAGGTGGAAAGACGGAGTTCGATTCCGGATA
>JBKDRW010000039.1:0-4940 GCA_046341255.1 Planctomycetota bacterium | reverse complement strand
CTTTTCTGCAATCCCCGTGGCCCGCTGACGAAGTGACTCAGCGTCACGCAGATGAATGAACAGTTGGCGCAGCACGTCGTGCAGAGCGTCGAGCCGCGTGCGTTCTTCAGCCAGCACGTTGGCGTCAAACTGAGACTCGAGGAGTCTTGCTGCCGTCAGGGCTTCGCCTGCCGCTGCAAGAGCTTCCGTCATTGGCGCAAGGGATTCCTGTTCGATCTGCAGCTGCGACAGCAATGAGGCCGCCTGAGTCTGCAACTGCTCGACTTCGATTCGTGCGGTCTTTGTCTCAGAACATGCCTGAATCAGACTGTCGATCCGGTCCGTCCATCTCGACCTCTCCGAAGAAAACGCAGCAACGGCGATCAGTTTTGTTCGTCTTTCAAGGCACTCATCGAGCATCAGCAGCAGGGTGTCGCGTTCGTCCGTTTTGATCTTCAGGGCTGCCGCAGCCCGTTGAGCCGACTCGCTGGCCTGCCGATACTCGTCAGACACCTGTTCGAGCTGGCTCTGGCGAAAGCGAAGCGTGTTGTCGAGCTTCCTCGCATACTGCAGGACCGGCTGGTTCTCCTTTTGCTGTGCGTGCAATACCTGAAGTTTTGTCGTTGCTTCACACTGAATGCGAACACGATCGCTGCGCTGCGTCTTCAGAGCTTCGCTTCGAGCACGCGTTTGTATGCAGGCCTGTGAGAGTCTGGCCACGATTTCACTTGCCGATCGTTCGGCATCCCACAAAGGACGTCCATCTCGAAGCACTTCTTCGGTCAGCTGAAGCGTCTGACGACGAGGAGAGGCGGCGGCGTCTGCGTTCACTGCATCCTGCCACATGTTTTCCGCGGCAGCCTTGTCCTGCTCCAGTTTTCGATGAGCCGTATACCAGTCGACACTGGTCTGAAGCAGGGCTGCCCGTTGCTCAATGGCGCGGAGTGATTCGATGGCGGCCCGATGTTTCAACTCGGCTGCCTGTCGAGTCGGTTCATCCATCGGCGCGAGTCCGGCCAGCTGGATGTGTAGCCCGTCCAGAGTCTTCAGCTCACTCTGGCAGCGGCTGTAAACCCGTTTTGAGATCTCTTCGAAATTCTCGGTGCCCGTCAATGCCTGCAGGATTTCAGCGCGTTCCCTGTCATCGGACTTCAGGAATGTGGCAAAATCGTTCTGGGCGAGGAGTACGGCACGCGTAAACTGCTGAAAGGTCAACCCGATCCGGGATTCGATGGCCTTCAGAACGGCCGTCTTCCTGCCCCCTTCTTCGATCTGCCCTTCGCCTCCTGGTTCGATGTGTCCTTTAAACAGAACCATTTCGACATTTTGCAGTGTCCCCTCAGCGAGTCGGCGGCTTCTTCGAACCGTCCATCGCGCGGTGTACGACTGGTCGTTGACGCCCACAAAAGCCACTTCAGCAAAACCTTCACCGGTCCCGCGTCGAAGAAGACTGCGAGGATCATTCTGACGATCACCATTGGCGAGCTCAGCCAGGCGTCCGACCTGATGAAGTCGTGGCGTATCGTCGTAGAGTGCGAGGCACAGAGCATCCAGCAATGTGCTTTTGCCGGATCCTGTCGGACCGCTGATGGAAAACAGGCCTGAGGACCGAAGCGGATCCCGAGTGAAGTCAACGGTGTGGAGTCCTCCCAGCGACGCCAGATTGGAGAGTGAAATCCGCAGGATCTTCATGTGTCGAGCCCACCCTGCAGAAGTATCTCGCGGAATGCCTGAATCAATGGCTCCTCAGCGTCATTGCCGAAGCGTTCCTGATATGCCGCTCGAAAGACCTCTTCCGGGCTCATCATTTGCACATGGAACCGTTCGGCCTCATGACCCGCCGCGAAATGGTTGTGTCCCTGACGTTCGATCTTGATGGAAGAGAGTCGAAGCGGCTTGCCATCGAGTGCGTTTTCAATCTGCTGACGTCGTGTTGGATCCGGCCCATGTTCACGAATTCGGACTTCGAGAAAAGGGTATTGTTCCTGAGGAAGCTCAGGTTGCACTGGCCATGTGCGAAGCTGATGAAGGATCTCTGCAAGCGGTGCTGAGCCCGATTCGGGAACAGTCACGAGGGGGACGATGGATGGAACGAGCAGACTTTCTGCCGAAGCCAGCGATGGTCCGCGAAAGCGGAGTTTCAGAATCTGATGCGGATACCGCAGTTCGGCGAATGACAGGGGCAGTGGACTGCCGCTGTACTGGATTCGTCCGTTGCCAAAAGCCTGCGCCTTGTGAAGATGCCCGAGTGCGACATAAGCCAGTTCCGATGGAAAGGTCTCTTCATTCAAGGCCTCAGCACCCCCGACGACCAGTCGACGTTCCGAGTCCGAAGATTCTGCCGCGCCATGAAGGTGGCAATGTCCCATGGCCAGAATCGGACCGTCGGGGCACAGGCCTGCACGCATCTGCCGGGCGGCTTCGGTGGTCGTGTGGTACAGCAGGCGAATCCCGTCGAGGTAAGGATCTTTCGCATCCGCAATCAGCGGTACATCAGCTGGCCTAAGAAACGGAATGGCGACGACAACGGCCCGCGTGACTCCGGTGTGATCACGGAGCGGCACAAGAAATCGACGATGGTCGATGGCGCCGTTCTCAGAACGATGGACAGTTCCGACAAGCGTGATGTTCAGGGACTCGAGAAGGTCTGAAGGAGCTTCCAGCCGGGCTCCGGCGTCGTGGTTTCCGGCGATGATCACGATCTGAAGCTTCGGGCAACCGGCATGCGCTCCGGCGAGGAAGTTGTAGTACCGTTTCTGAGCCGCGGCTGACGGGTTGATCGAGTCAAACACGTCTCCGGAAACCAGCAGCACGTCCGGTTGTTCAGAAATGAGCGTCGACAGGAGCCAGTCCAGAAATTGACCGTGCTCATAATCCCGATCGAAGCCGAAGAAGGATTGTCCCAGATGCCAGTCTGCGGTATGAAGAACTTTGAGCATGTCAACTCTCGATGACGTCTTACAAACTGCATGCAATGAGTCGGTCGAGCCATCGACGAACAGATTCTGAGTGGGTAGACCTCCCTTAAGCTTCGCCGGGTAGTTTGACAGATTTCGTGAATAAATCACACAAACATGGGGGATTTCGCCAATTCCGAGTTTCAGTTGAAGATTTTGCGGCCGGGCGGTTGTCCGACTTTTCCCGTGATCACAAGGAACCGATGGCGAGTTCGCTTGCGCGGTGCAGTCTATTGATTCGGCATGTATCACAAAAGGTCCAGATCTTCCGCCAGCAGCCGACCGGAAATGACATCGTCAACTCCGGCAAAATACCAGTCGTAGCCCAGATCACCCGTCAGATTGTCAACGTCCGGATGATCACCGAGGACAGTCTGCTTAGCTTTGAGTGAAATGGCGGGTGAACCAATTCCTGTTCGCAGTCGGGATACTCGGGTTGAATAGGTGTCCAGCCTCTTCCAGACGGTCAGCAACTGATTCAGATCAGAAAAGACCTGATCATAGGCCGTGGTTCCGGCGATCAGGATATCATCACTCCATCCCCCATTCAGCGAATCAGATCCCGTTCCCCCGATCAGAATGTCGCGATTGTCGTTTCCTCGAAGCGTGTCGTTGCCCCCATTTCCAACGAGAATATTGGATGCGGAGTTTCCTGTCAGTATGTCGTTGGCACTGCCGCCGGCTACATTCTCAAATGCTGTCGCGGAGTTGAGCTTCAGGCTGCGATTCAGGTGCACGTTCTGAACGGCGGTTGTGTTCAGCGCGAATGTGATTCCAGTCGACAGGGAGCTGAAATCGATCGTATCCATTCCGCTCCCGATTGATTCTGAAAGGGAATCAACTTCTGTTCCGACCGCAGGTCTCATCCGATAGACGTCATCCCCTGCCCCACCGGCTAGCGTGTCATTTCCAGCGAGTCCGCTCAGAATGTCGTTTCCTGCTCCACCGTTCAGGGTATTCGCGAGTTCGTTGCCGGTGAGCGAATCATGTCCCGTTCCAGTCGTCAAGTTTTCAATGGCGATTCCGGAAGACAGTCGCAGGCTGCGATTCAGATGAATCGGCTGAACCGTCGTGAGAGACAGATCCACAACAATGCTGGTCGTGATGCTGCTCATCAGAATCGAGTCAATGCCCTCTACGGGAGCTTCAGTGATGGAATCCAATTCCGGCTGAGCAGCGGCTGTAAAGACATAGTTGTCGTTCCCGAGACCACCGATCAGGGCATCATTCCCCGCCGCTCCACTCAGCGTGTCATTTCCTGCATTTCCGGTGAGGACGTTGGCGAGTGCGTTTCCAGTGAGCGAGTCGTTGCCACTTCCGCCGACGACATTCTCAAATGTCGACGCAGAACTCAGCCTGATCGTTCGATTCGTGTGAATATACTGATTGGCCGCAGACCCCAGATTGAGGGTCACTCCACTGGTGAGTGAGCTGAAGTCAATGGTGTCTGTACCTGGGCTGCTGTCTTCTGCAAGAGTGTCGAATTCCCAGCCAACCGCAGCACTCATCTGATAAACGTCATCCCCTGCCCCGCCTGTGAGCGTGTCACTTCCGGCCAGTCCATTGAAGAGATCGTTGCCCGCATTTCCGGTGAGAACGTTGGCCAGTGCATTTCCTGTGAGCGAGTCATTGCCACTTCCGCCGATGGCATTTTCAAAGGTGGAAACGGAATTCAGTCTGATCGTACGATTGGTGTGAACATTCTGAACGAGGGCTGACCCCAGATTGAAGGTGACGCCTGTCGTGAGCAAGCTGAAGTCGATCGTGTCTGTACCAGCTCCGCTGGACTCTGACAGACTGTCTGCCTCTGCCGTGACTGCCGGAGTCATCACATAGGTGTCATTTCCAGCCAGACCGCTGAAGTTGTCGTTGCCCGCATTTCCGGTGAGAACGTTGGCCAGTGCATTTCCTGTGAGCGAGTCATTGCCACTTCCGCCGATGGCATTTTCAAAGGTGGAAACGGAATTCAGTCTGATCGTACGATTGGTGTGAACATTCTGAACG
>JBKDRW010000038.1:0-4621 GCA_046341255.1 Planctomycetota bacterium | reverse complement strand
CGGGATCGCTTTCCCGTTCTGTGGGTCAATACCATCGGCACTCGCGCGCCGAGGTTGAACTGGGAAACGATGAAGCGCGCTGCGGAGAAAATTCGGCAATGGGGAAAGCCGGCTGAAGAGAAGCTTCCGCAGCCGCGATGGAACAGCGGAGAAAGAGACGCTCGTTCGCCGAATCCAGACTTTCGTGTTGTGAATCCGCGGATGTGGCCGTGGTTTGGTCGTGATGTTGATCGCCGACTCAATTGCTGGTTGCTGTCGAAACAACTGGCTCCGCTGCTGCTGGACATGCCGCAGCCTGTGGTGGTCGTGACAACGCTGCCGATTACTGCTGATCTGCCGGGAGTACTCACTGCAGATCGATGGATTTACTACTGTGTCGATGACTTTTCACAGTGGCCGGGACTCGATGGAGAGACTCTTCGGAGGATGGATCGTGAAATGATCCGGCGAGCTGATTCTTTGATTGCTGTCAGCGAGACGCTGCGGTCCATGATCGCCGCGGAAGGTCGACGGTCAACGCTGCTGACACACGGAGTTGACGTTGAGTTCTGGAGGGTTACGGAAGACAAACGAGCTCAGGCTACACGGCCATCCATCGTGTTCTGGGGGGTGATTGATCGTCGCATGGATACTCCGACACTCATCGAGACATCGCGACGGATACCCCATGCATCGATCACGCTGATTGGACCGCAACAGGATCCGGATCCTGCAATCCTGTCCCTTCCCAATGTGAATGTTCAGCCGGCAATGCCGTTGACATCCTTGCCAGAGATGGCAGCAAAGGCTGATGTGCTCATCATGCCCTATGCCGATCTGCCGGTCACACAAGCCATGCAGCCACTCAAGCTGAAGGAGTATCTGGCAACGGGCAGGCCGGTGGTTGTCAATCGCTTGCCATCGACCGATGCGTGGATGGATTGTCTGGACGTTGCTGCAACTTCGGATGAATTTGCAGGCCTTGTCGTCGAGCGATTGCAGACCGGGGTACCGATGTCTCAAACCATCGCTCGAGAGCGGCTGCAGATGGAAAGCTGGCGGAGTAAAGCAGAGTCTTTTGAGGCAATTCTTCGAAGCTGAGTCTGGCTGGACGTTATGATTTCTATGTCAAATCCATTTGTACTGCATACTCGCGTCGTCACGGGCACCGGTGGTGGTCCGGAGAAAACGATTCTGAACTCGCCGCGTTATCTCAGAAAGTACGGTATCGACTGTGCGTGTCTCTTCATGAGACCGCCGGGAGATGCGGGCTTCAGATCGCTGGAAAGCAAAGCCGCAGTTGCTCAGGCAGAGATTATTGGTGTCGATGACCGCGGGGCGCTGGACTGGCGAGTCATCCGGGACTGTCTGCAGGTCTGCCGTCAACGCAAGGTGACCATCTGGCATGCTCACGACTACAAGAGCAACGCTCTTGGACTGCTGCTGAGCTGGTTCCATCCGATGCATCTCGTCACCACGGCACACGGTTGGGTCCGCTTCACGTCGAAGACACCCTTGTATTACAGGATCGACCGATTCTGTATGAAGCGATATGAGCAGATTATCTGTGTTTCACAGGATCTCGCCGGAACCTGCAATGAAATCCGGATTCCTCAGGAGCGCGTGCATCAGATTGATAATGCGATCGTGCTCGACGAGTATTCGGTCGGACCGCCGATGCTGGAGGATAAGGCGAGGTTCGGATTCCATTCTCAGCAGATTCTGATTGGCGCCGTCGGAAGGCTTTCGGAAGAGAAAGGCTTTCATCATCTGATCAACGTGGTTTCGCGACTTGTGGAAGAGAAGCGGCAGGTTGGGCTTGTGATCGCGGGCGAAGGGCATTTACGTGAGCAATTGCAGAATCAGATCCGTCGATTGGATCTGCAGGATCATGTCCGGCTTTGCGGATTTCTCTCAGATCCCCGCGAACTGTATCGGGCGATTGACCTCTTCGTGCTGAGCAGCATTCGCGAAGGCCTGCCAAATGTCGTGCTCGAAGCCATGGCGTCGCGGAGGGCCGTCGTCGCCACCAGCTGTAATGGAATTCCGAAACTCATGCAGAACGATCGTAACGGGCTGGTTGTGCCTGTGGATGATGAGCCTGCATTACTTGAAGCCGTTCGGAACTGCATCAGCTCAGATGCTCTGCGAGAACGACTGGCCGCAGCCGGCCGATCAACCATTGAAGAGGGATATTGTTTTGATCGTCGCATGAGAAAAGTGGTGAACGTGTACCGGAAACTTTCACCGGAGCTGGCGATCAGGATTCCCGGTGATCTGAATCGAGCAGATGTGGCGACACATCACGAGCTTTGTGTCAGTGTTTGAGGGGCTTTGAAGCATGTCGGCAATGATCGAATCACAGACCTCAATCAGAATCCGCTGCGAGTGCGCTGCGCCGGAGGGCTGGAATGCGTACCTCGCAAAGTGGGGTTACGACGGATTTCATCTGCGTCGGGAATGGAGCGACATTTTCTCCAAAGCGCTTCGCCATCGGCCATACTTTTTATCGGCTGATCGAAACGGAAGCCTCGTTGGTGTGCTGCCGCTGATGCACATTTCCGGTCCGATTTTTGGCAGTTTTCTTGTGAGTCAGCCGTATCTGAATACTGGCGGCGTTCTTGCGGACTCAAACGTCGCCGCGGAGATGCTGGTCGATCAGGCGGTTACGCTCGCGAATCGTCTCAATGTGAAACACCTTGAGCTGCGTCATGAAAGGCGAATCGAGCACCCGTCGCTGAATTCGACGAATTCGGACAAGGTTCATATGCGTCTGGAACTGCCATCAAGCGTCGAGGGACTGTGGAACAGGTTGAAGTCCAAGCTGCGCAGTCAGGTCAGGAGGCCACTGAACGATGGGAGTCTGAACGTGACGTTTGGGCATCTGAATCAGCTCGATCAATTCTACGAGGTGTTTTGTGAAAATATGCGGGATCTGGGCACTCCGCCGTTCTCACGCAAATTGTTTCAGCAGATGCTGACAGAGTTTGGTGATGCTGCTGAGATTTGTACGGTGACTTCCGAGTCTCGCGCGATTGCTTCCGGGTTCCTGTTGCATGGTCCCGATGTGACATTCATTCCCAGTGCGAGCTCTTTGAAAGACTACAATCGCACGGGCTGCAACATGTTGATGTACTGGAACTGCCTGAAACGAGCGGTGGAACGAGGCCAGAAGGCGTTTGACTTTGGACGCAGCTCGGTCGACAGCGGAACATTTCGGTTCAAGGAACAATGGGGAGCAGAACCATATCCGGCCTTCTGGCAATACACACTGCGCCGAGGTGAGGTCGGTGACGTTCGTCCGAGCAGCGGCCGGTTTGACAGAGTGATCGCCGTCTGGAAGAAACTTCCGGTATGGCTGACAAAACTGGTCGGCCCCGAGATCGTTCGTGGCATTCCGTGATCATGCTGCGTGAGAGACTCGCAACCCTGCGAGATTTGTCCAGCTGTGAACAATTCAAGGTGCCTGAATCAAGTTTCAGCGTCCTGAAGGGCTTTCTTACAGCCAACGATGACTTTTTGGAAATGCCCATCAGGCATCGACCGAGAACCGATTCCTTTTATCCTTTGGAGTGCGAAGGAAGTCCAGTGTTCTCTGAAAATCCGGTGGCAAAGGGGCTTCAAACTGCATCGATTGTCCGCTGACGGGATGCCGAATTGTCAATCGAAACGCATGCAGTGCCTGGCGAGCAATCAGGATGTTGTCCTGTTCATTCTCAGGCTTGTGATCGGGAATCACATCGGTCTTGTGAAAGGCGGCCTGGCCGGTATAGAGACGATCGGCGACGATCGGCGTGGCGATATGCAGCATGTGGACCCGCAATTGGTGTGTGCGGCCTGTATGGGGATGCAGTTCCATCAGGGCAAATCGGCCAAAGCTTTCTCCGGTTCGATAAAACGTGACGGCTTCACGAGCATTTCCGCCTTCCGGACACACCATCATTTTTTCCCGTACGCGTGAATGGACGCAGATGTGTGTCCGAATAAAGTCAGACTGAATTTCCGGGACTCCGCGCACGATCGCTCGGTATTCTTTTCTGACTTCGCGGCGCTCAAACTGACTGCTGAGCTTCTGATGAATCTGATTATCCTTGGCGATCAGGATTACACCGGTGGTGTCCCGATCCAGTCGATGAACGATTCCGGGCCGGTGGCGTCCACCCACATCGCTAAGCTGGTCAAAATGGAACTGCAATGCCGCGGCAAGCGTACCCCGTGAGTTGCCTCGTCCGGGATGAACGACCATATCGGCCGGTTTATTCACAACCACAAGCGAGTTGTCCTCGAAGAGGACGTCGAGAGGGATATCCTCGGCTTCGATCGTGGCTTCGGCTGCATCTGCCATCAATTGGATCCAGATGCGGTCATTGACTCGCAACCGTCGCGAGGCCTTGGGAATCAGGCCATTCAGATGCACACCGCCCGCTTCAATCACTCGCTGCAGCTGCGCGCGGCTATGATTGGGGAACAGGCGATTCAGGTAATGGTCAAGCCTCCAGCCGTGGGCACGGGCTTCGACCGTGATGTCGATCGGCTCATCAAGATTTGCGAGTTCTTCAGGCGAAAGAGGGCCGACGTCACCTGATGCAACGCGGCCCTCGGACGATCGTTCCGAATTCAGATCCGATGAACTCATTCGCCT
>JBKDRW010000037.1:0-9923 GCA_046341255.1 Planctomycetota bacterium | reverse complement strand
CCTGTGTAGTAGTCGAGTCCTCGGGCAATCGCAACATCCAGAGAAACTCGACCAGCCGGCCAGCCACAGGCGTCCACGGATCTGAAGAGTTCGTGCAGGTGCTGCAGCCCAAGTTCGCCGGTCGAGCTGCCGACCAGCATCGGCTCCAGCGCAGCAAGAACTTCCAGCGGAGTCCCCTTCAGTTGTGCCATATCGAGAACCTGTGCAGCGGATCTGGCCGGAATTCCGACTTTCTCCACCATCTCCGCTGTGACGGCGTCTCGACCAATCTTGTCGAGCTTGTCGAGTGATCGAAGAATGCCGACCGCATGCTGCTGCAGACCACACTTCTCCAGCAGTCCATTCAGAACCCTGCGATTGTTGACACGAATCGTAAAACGTTCGATTCCGATCTGCTCGAACAGGTCATTGATCACGAATAGCGTTTCGATGTCAGCCGAATTGCTCATCGTCCCGATCGTGTCAAAATCGCACTGAACAAATTCCCGAAAACGCCCGCGTGCGGGACGTTCTCCACGCCAGACGGGCCCAATGTGATACCGGCGAAACGGAGTCCCGAGTTCCTGCACATACTGCGCGGCGAATCGGGCCAGAGGTACCGTCAGATCAAAACGCATCGCGACATCACGTTCGCCCTGGTCGGTGAATCGAAATACCTGCTTGTCGGATTCCTCACCACCTTTTCCGAGCAGCACTTCGGCGTACTCAAGGGCCGGCGTATCAATCGGAGCGAAACCATAGCTTCGATAAACGCGGCGCGCGATCTCGATCAGATGCTCTCGAGCCATCATCTGGTCGGGCAGGAAATCCCGAAAGCCCCGCAGCGTCTGAGGTTTGATACGGTTCGTTTTCTTGTCTGACACGGATATCCTCGACAGAGCGATGAACTAGCGATCACAGCACTCGGACCCCAGTTGACACGGGCTGAGAAATCCTGATTCACGAAAATCGAATCGCTCGAGTGACTGAATTGCTTACGGGGTTCGATGGTTCAACATGGCGCACCATGCGCTCATGATTCCGGCTCATGAAATTGAAAGGTCTTCAGCACGGACCTGCAGAAGTTGTCCATGATAGGACAGTCGACGAGTACCGCTGGGCTGCCTGGGACTTGGTAAGGACCCGCGATGATGACGTCGATTCGTGAGAAATCCCCATCAACCTGACTGCAGGACAGGAAGAGACACGGCAGCCCCGGGTTTTCTGCGCGGGCGGGCCGGCAGAACGGCCTGAGCA
The DNA here is from genome assembly GCA_046341255.1 of Planctomycetota bacterium. Classification (GTDB taxonomy): domain Bacteria; phylum Planctomycetota; class Planctomycetia; order Planctomycetales; family Planctomycetaceae; genus SXXK01. The sequence goes on along the minus strand of JBKDRW010000037.1, from coordinate 8,687 downwards.
TATTCCCAGAGTTGTTCAGGAGTCTCGAAAAACTGATCATAGACACCGTCGTTGTCGTACTCACAGGAGTCTGTCGTGTAGTCACGACAGATCTGCGGACGAGTTTCGTATGTACCGCAGCGATGATCATCCTGCAGATGTTTGCAGTCTCCCGGGATCAACAGGTACCACGTCTCTCCATCCACAAAAATGGAGAACGGCCCGTGCATCAGGTACCAGCGGATATGATCAAACTGCTCCCACGTTTTTGGCGTGTCGATTCCCATCGCAAAGTAGCGACAGCATCGCGCTGTACAATAGGCGCAGAGAACTTCGCCGGGTTTGAGATCTTCACGCGTGATTTGCTTGACAGGTTCCATGAAACAATCCTGCAGAAAATGCCGCTGCAACATTCAACGACTGCAAAAGCCCGGGTAATTCCCCTGGACCGAACACCTTTCGTTCCGAACACCCAGCGGCGGACAAACGCCCGCAGCGTTGCGAAATCGAAAAGCCACACGAGGGCGAAATCTCCGGCCGCCAGCAGTTTTCGCAGTTTATCCGATCGGAAGGCCTCACGCGATCGTGCGGGAAATGCCGGACTCAAAGTCTCTTTGTGACGAATTGCCGTAACCGCAGCACCAGTAGAAACCGGCTTTTCAAGTTTCAGACGGGAAAGCAGATTTCGTCTTTTGAGACTTTCCGCCGTTTTGCAAGATCCTCCACGACCTCGACCAGATCCGGTCAGGCCAGCGTCAGTGGGGATAAGGGAATCTCGGATGGTCCGGGTTTCCGTCAATCCTCGAAGGGCCGAATGGTGAATGGCTTTGTCAGGCCCGGGATAGTCCGGGAGCTGACACTGACATTCAGATCGATCCACGGACCTGAGCGAACACTTTGTTTCGGCCGACCGGGAAACCGAATCGAACACCGAAGCAGGAGCGTCAAGCTGCAGGAGACAGTCTGCGTGAAAATCACCCCATGGAAGCGAATGACGGCGGTGCTGGTGCTCGCCGCGATGCTCGGACAGGGCTGCGCTGCGCCGGGGGCTCGACTGCAGTACCTGATCGGCGAAGAGAAGACTCTCGAGCATTACAAGGACTACGCCACCGCTATTGAGTTTCCGGTAGAATCCGAACCATCCCAGACTGACCCCGCATTGTTTCGTCCGCCGCGCAGTCTGAACAGTCTTGATGAAGTCGAACAGCGATTCGTGAGTCTCGACGAATGCGTTCGACTGGCCCTGGCGAACTCGTCCATCATCATTGACGACCAGAGCTTCGGCTCTCCGGGGAATCCGCTGCTGGCCAATCCATCCCGAGTTGCCTCGGTTTACGACACGGCTATTCAGGAAACAAGCTTCCTGTTCGGCAACCGCGGCACTGAGGCAGCACTATCCGACTTCGATGCCATTCTTACGAACAGTATGCAGGTGGGACGAGCTGAAGATGTTCAGAACACCGCCAATGTCGGACTGAACGCGGGTGATGTGCTCGTCGACGACACAGCGCAATGGCAGGCGAGGCTTGAGAAAGCATTTGCCAACTCCGGAACATTCGCCCTTCAGCATGAATGGAACTACAGCGAAGCCAATACGACTCGCCTGTTCCCGTCTGCCTACACAGGATCAGTCTCCGCTGAATATCGACAGCCGCTGCTGGCCGGAGCCGGCACGGAGTTTACGCGCACAGCCGGACCTCTGGCACAAGGCGTGCGGGGCGTCAGCGGTGTGTCTCAGGGCGTCCTGATTTCCCGTATCAATACCGACATTTCACTTGTCGACTTTGAACAGTCTGTCACGACACTGGTTCGCGATGTGGAGAAGATCTACTGGGACCTCTACCTCTCACTTCAGCTTTACCACTCAGAGGTCGAAACATTCAGGGACATTGTCGAGTTTCAGAAGACAGTCCAGAGCCGTCGTGATACCGATGCAAGTGATGCCTACTATCAGGCGATCAATCGTCTGTACGAAGCTGATGCACGCATGAAAGGTTCGCTGGTTGATGTGCAGGTCGCAGAACAGCGACTGCGTCGACTGCTGGGCCTGCCACTGGAAGATGGTCAGTTTCTGACACCCGTCGACAAGCCAACTGAGGCAAAGCTGGTTCCCGACTGGGAATCGTGTCTGATCGAATCATTGACACATCGTCCCGAGCTTCGCCGCCAGAAATGGGAGATTCGAAGCCTCGAGCTGCAGTTGGCTGCGGCAAAGAACCTTGCTCGTCCCCGACTCGACTTTGTCTCCAACTACAAAGTCAATGGCTTCGGCGACCATCTGCTCGGATCCAACGATGACGACGGACAAACGGATGTGGGCTACAACAGCGCTTATGAAGCATTAACTCAGGGCAATAATACCGGCTGGGGCGTTGGCGTTCAGTTTTCCATGCCCGTCGGTCTGCGACTCGCTCGCGCCCAAGTTCGAAACTACGAACTGCGACTTCGAAAAGCCAGACAGGCCCTGCAGCGTCAGGAGACTGAAGTCAGTGGCGAATTGCTGCTTGCCATGCGAGAAATGGAACGCTGGTACGAATTGGCCGAAAGCGGAGCCAAGCGAGCGGAGAATGGCTCCATTTTTGCCAATACGACTCGTGCTCGAGTCTTCCGCGAGAAAGTTCGTGATCCGATTGCTCTCGGTCGCGTTCTGGAGGCGAAAATCACGAGCCGCGATGCCGATCAGAGCTACCTGCGCAGCGTGATCGAATACAACAAAGCAATTACCGATCTGAACTTTCGGAAGGGAACTCTGCTCGCAAACAATTCCGTCTTCCTGTCCGAAGGAGAATGGAACCCTGAAGCGTACGATGATGTCCTTCGACGAGCCGAAGCGATGACTCACGCCATCGACAATCCGCAGCTTGAGTCGTCACCGTCCGAGTTCGTCGCCGGCCCCGGACAGAATGCCTGGGAATCGCTGGGGTCGCCCGATCGTCCGCATATCCCCGGAGTGATTGACGAAGTCGCGGTGCCGCAGAGCAATATCGAAGAGCCTCGCGAACCTTCAGAACCCGCAGCGGTGCCTCCTGCCATGGATCCGGAGGAAGCAACGCCCCCGGTCCAGCCTCGCCCGGCAACACCTCCGCAGGAATTTGATGCCACGTTCCAGGATTCCGCTCTTCCCGAAAGCGGCTCCCCACGCGGTCTGAACTGAGCGATCGACAATCCCGCTTCCTGAAATGGAGTTGTGTTCCCCGATGCCGCGTCGGCAGGAATCCTGCTGTCGGTTATCAACGTTCTTTCTGAGGTCCTCGCTCAAGCTCTTCGAGACATTCCCTGAGAAACCTGTTTTCGGGATCGACACGCAGGAGAGCGTGAATTTCACTGTCGCATTCGGAGAGCCGATTGGCTAGTCGACACAACGCAATTTTATGAAGTCGCAGAGCCCGTGAATCGGGTACAGCCCGGATGCCTCGGTAGACCCATGCCATCGCGAGATCCAACTCGCCCAGCCTTTCATTGACAAACGCGGCCGATTCGTAGGCTGACTCCAGTTGTGGATCGAGCAGAACGGCTTGCTCAAAATGAGCCAGAGCTGACTCGGCATTGTTCTGTTCAGCAGCAATCCGGCCCGATTCGACCTCTGCCCTTGCTCGAAAACCCTGGCTTCGAATCTCCCTGAATACCTTCAGCGATTCTTCGGACTGCCCCATCTCCCTGAGGACCAGTCCGAGGTTGAATCTTGCCTCGTCTCTTCCTGCGTCCATCTCGAGAGCCATCCTGTAGATCTCACTGGCCGTCTTGAAGGATTTGGTACTTTGATGGAGCCCGGCCAGCATCAGGTATGTATCGACATAGCCAGGACGCAGTTTCAGACACGTTTCAAACTGCCTTGCAGCAGCGTTCGCATCATTCTCCTTAAGCGCCTGTCGTCCCAGATGAAAATGAGCCATCCAATTGGGCCCGGTGACATCCAATGCGTGCGTCCAGAGACTTTTCGGGTCATGCCAGAACTCGGTCTGAACAATTGAGCCCGCGGAAAGCAACGCGGCAGAAACCAGCATCACCACCGTGGACGCCGGGCGATGACTTCGGAGCCACTTTCGGCGCACCAATCGATTCAGCAGTTCGCACCACTCGAACACAAGAACTGCCGTCAGCCCCATGGCTGGAACATAGGTGTAGCGATCCGCATATGCCTGCTCTCCCACGCGAATCAGTCCGACAACGGGCAGTATGGACACAAAAAACCACGCAAAACCTGCACGTACCCACGGAGCATCTCGCCTTTGCAGCGACCAGAAAACAGAGACGACAACCAGAGCGATGCCGGACAACAGCAGCATCGGATTTCGGACATGCTGCGTCAGCGGGTAATACGGGCTCAACCCATGCGGAAAAAGAAACTGTTCCGAATACCAGCCGAGAGACTCGAGGCATTGCAGAAGTCTGTCTGGAATCGACTGCTGCTCCAGAGTCATCAGCGACGTGGTCGACTTCTGAGCGAAAATCGTGACGATGCCAAAGACGAACGAAATGAGATACATCACCCCTCGGCCGCACACTTCCCGCACGGCAAACTTCGACAATCGCTCGACAAAGCGTCCTCGCACCTGTTGACCGGAACGATCATCAAAGATTGCCAGCAGCACTGGAACCGTCACCAACATGGGCTTGGCCATCAGACCAAGAATGAACACGACGTGTGTGAGGACAGATGATCTCAGACTGGTCGAAGCCTTCTGTTGAATACACAACAGAAAGACAAGGAGCAGAAAGGTCGTGCTTAACAGGTCTTTCCGTTCTGCAATCCACACAACGGATTCCGTTCTCAGCGGGTGAATACCCCACAACAGGGCGATACACCAGCTCTCGTTGATCCGACCCGTTTTTTGCCTCAGGACAACAAACAGTAACCACACGTTGAGGCAGTGGAGTGCAAGATTCGTGGCATGAAACACAAAAGGTGTCACACCAAACAGCTGTGCTTCAGCGAGGAACGACAACCATGTCAGCGGGATCCAGTTTCCCAGATCGGTTGTTGTGAATGCATAGCGAATCGAAGGCAGAGAAAGCCCCATCTGAACGAAGCGATTTTCAGCAACGTATCCATCATCATCAAAGTAGACAAAGTCGTTTTGCAGGGCCCCTGAAAACACGAATGCTGTCACGGCAACCAGAAGAAAAACGAAAAAAAAATGCCGAAAGCTTCTTGCTGGCTGCATCAGGATTCGGTCCATTTCTCTTCAATCCTCGTCAAGGGCTCCCACGAACCACGCATCCATGGTCTGCAGAGGGTTCCCCCGGAAACCCACATATCACACAATCGACGATTGCTGACTGACCAGACGTGTCGGGCAGGATATCATGCCGGCTCAGAAAAACACGGACGCATTCAGCCCGTCCCGACAAAATCCCATCTCGCGAGCTGTCATCCGATGCATCGCATTTCCATCTTGTTTCAGCTTTCGTGGCTGATCGCTTTGTCGGGATGCGGAGATTCTGCATCCGTCATTGGACTGAAGGCGACTCAGGCCCCCCCGATGAAGGTCGTCGAGGGCCCCGGGTTCACCATACAGATCCCCGAAGATTGGTCGTCAGAGAATGACGGATCAAAACTGATCGTCACAGCTCCGCCGGAAGAATGTCGATGCAGATTCGTTGTCGAAGTGCAGCCGTATCAGATGGGTGAGACATCCGACAATCTCTTCGAACCGGAAAAAAAACGTCGAAAGACGTTGAGGAACGCAGATCATCAACTGGGAGAACTTTCCGGCATGCCATACTACCGCTGCCTGTACGCCAGAAATCCGAAGGAACAACTCTTCGACTCAGGCACTTATCTGGTCGCATACCCGGGCAGGAAAGTCATCGGAACCATCGAATGGGGCTCTATGAAAGACGTCATCTCGTCACTTGTCCCGATCGAACTCTCGATGATGTCCGTCACCGTCCGGTGAGTCACCGATTGACACGGGACGCTGCCCTCGAATCCAGCAGGCATCGTACCGATCACTGAGCGTGCAGGAATCCTGTACCTTGTGCAGTGATGCAGCACCACAGGCTGACGCGGTCGTTCCAAAATGCCACTTCCGTTTGCAGATTGCTTGTCGAAGCCGTTATCCTTCCTGACGATTTCCTCGGGGCTTCGTCGGGGCAGGAATGAGTCCAACGAAATCTGCCCGGCATTTCTTCGTTCGGCGGAGCCCATGTTTGGTGGCACGCAGAGTTGAGGCATGCAAACCAATGCAGGAAATGAAAACGCAGGAGTTGGGTGATGTCTCTGAAGGCAACCGTGGTGCTGTTTGTGATGTTCTTCATGCTGTCAGACACTGATCTCCTGATGGCAGGGGAACAGACACGATTCGAACTGCTCTGGCCGGACGGAGCGCCTGGAGCTCAGGGTGAGAAGGATGCAGACAGGCCGGGCGTGTGGGTTTATCCCGCTGAAAAGCCCTGCGGCACTGCCGTGATCATTTGTCCCGGCGGGGGTTATGCGATCCATGCAACGGATCATGAAGGAGTTCAGCCTGCGAAGTATCTGAATCGCATGGGCGTGACGGCATTTGTTCTGCGTTATCGGCTTGCGCCTTATCGCCATCCCGTGCCGCTTCAGGATGCACAGCGAGCTATCCGGTGGGTTCGTTCTCATGCAGACGAATTTCATCTTGATCCTGCTCGAGTCGGGATCATGGGGTTCTCCGCGGGCGGACACCTGACTTCTACCGCATTGACACACTTTGAAGACGAACCTGCAGCACCGATGGAGGGAATTGACGGCCTGAGCAGTCGGCCTTCTTTCGGAATCCTTGGATATCCGGTCATCAGTTTTGTGGCGGATTACTCTCACAAGGGTTCTGCCAACAACCTTCTTGGCCCAAATGCCCCCAAAGAGCAACTCGAGAACCTTTCGAATGACACCCGTGTCTCTGAGAAGACTCCGCCCGTATTCCTGTTTCATACATCGGAAGATGCAGGAGTTCCTCCGCAGAACAGCATCGCGTTCTATCTGGCATGCAGAAAACATAACGTTCCGGCCGAACTTCATGTGTACAGTCAGGGACCTCATGGAGTCGGTCTGGCCCCCGGACATCCCGCATTGTCGGAATGGATGAACGCCACGAGCGTCTGGCTCCGTCAGTCTGCACTGCTGACAAGCCAGAAAAGACAATCGGTGAAAGGGACGATCCAGCACAACGAACAGCCATTGAAGTTTGGAACCGTGGCGTTTATTCCCGAAGATCCTGATGCACCTGTTGCATGGGCGATGGTTCGCAATGGAAATTACGAGATCCCGATAACAGCCGGCCCCGTCTCCGGAAAGCACCGCGTTCAGATTACGGATCAGGGATCGGTTGCACCGGGCCCGACGATTGAGGATGCCAGAGTCATCCCGCAAAGCACTCCCTTGTCGGTGGAGTTTCTTCCGAACAGCCATGACACGGTTATGAATCTGGGACTTGCAGAATAATGCCATCCGACGGTTCAGGAATTCCGCTTCCGCATCCCTTGTATTTCTCAACATTGCGGAACTGGCTGAGGCTGCTTTATCGGTATGGTCGTCAGTTTGATCGTCGCCACACTCTGCGTCTGCTGTGGATGACCACGTTCATCGTGATGACGATTCCGATTCGTGTCTTTGAATGGCTCCTGCATGGTCGGAAAGTTCATCGGCATCGGCTCTCGAACCCGCCGGTCTTCATTATCGGCCACTGGCGCAGCGGCACGACAAACATGCACAATCTGCTGTTGCAGGACCCGCAGTTTACCAGTGTCACGTTGCTCCATTGCGCGATCCCAAGTGGCTTTCTGACATGGGCATGGCTGGCCCGCTGGATCATGAAACGGAGACTTCCGAAAAGTCGGCCGATGGATGCCGTGCCACTCGGGATCGACGAGCCGATGTCTGAAGACTTCGCACTCGCTGGCCTGACCCATATGAGTCATTATCTGAACTATTTTTTTCCTCGCGTCGCCGACCTGACATTTCAACGCACGGTCCTGTTCAACGATGCCTCAGAGTATGATCAGCAACACTGGATGAAGGCATACTCCTTCCTGCTTCGAAAGGTTTCGTTTGCGGCCGGTGGCAAACGGCTGCTGCTGAAGAATCCACCGAATCTCGGCCGCGTGTCCACGGTTCTGAAGCTGTATCCCGACGCAAAATTCATTCACGTATATCGAAATCCTTACGTCGTCCATGCATCAACCCTGAAGTTGATGGATCGGTTTCTGGAAAACCTCTCATTTCAGGACTACGACCGAGCAGAGATTGAACAGTTTGTCTCACGGCGATATGCCCAGATCTTTGAGCGATGGTTTCAGGAACGGCAGTTGATCCCATCCACTCAGCTGATCGAACTCCGTCACGAAGACATCATTGCTCGCCCCATGGACATTGTCGCTGACGTGTATCGGAAGTTTGGCCTGCCCGGATGGCCGGAAATGAAGAATCGTCTGCAATCATATGTCGATTCACTGAAGGGCTATCAGAACAACGAATACCATTTCGACGCTGCCTATCTTCAGAGAATCAATCCCTATGCTGGTCCGATTGCGGATCAGCTTGGTTACTGCCGACAGACATAATCAGCAGGGTCTTTTCTGCTGTGAGTCCCTGAAGTGCAGTTGAACGCTGTTCCGAGAATCAGTGATGACTTTTCGACCAAAAATCGTGATCCCCGGAGATCATCCGCCTCTTGTCAGCCGTTCGCCAAAGCTCGCCGCGCTGTACGAGTTCGCAGATGTTGAGCTCTACACGGATCGAC
>JBKDRW010000036.1:0-7892 GCA_046341255.1 Planctomycetota bacterium | reverse complement strand
GCTTTAGAGGCATTGACCAACTGGAAGCCTGGCTGCATCAGAATCTGTAGTCAGCACGTCATCATCATGCGTCGATCCCGAACACTGCAAGGACATTCGTGAGTGTTCCTGAAGAACGGGCATCGCAGCCCTCGCACACGTCCGGAACGCCTTCCCTCTGCAGTGCAATCAGAATCCACCGCACCTGGTGCAGGGTGACTTGAGATCATCGACGCGTCTTTCCGGGCAGAGTGAGATTGATTCCTTTGCCGCAGTGTTTTCCAGAAATCGAGGACATCTGTTCCCGAGCGAGAAGCGGACCGGTAGAATCGAAACACAGATGATCTCACCCGCTTTTTCACGAAACTTCTGATATGCAAGTCGGTTTCAATCGACGTCACTGGCTCCAGACGGCCGTCGGCTCACTGTGCGCAGCGGTGATGAACGTCGGAAAGGGCGATGAAGCGCGGAACGAACTGGAACAGAGTATCGACGCAGGAATTCGCCGGGCTTTTTCCTGGCTCGCTTCGAGCCAGAATCCGTCCGGTGCATGGGAAGCAGCCGACTTTGGAGAGTCAACGGCAACAACTTCGCTGGCCATCATGGCGTTTCTCGCCGGAGGTCATGTCCCTGAAGAAGGTCCGTATGGGCAACATCTGACTCGCGGAGTCGGCTGGCTGCTTGAGCAGCAGCAGGAAAATGGTCTCCTTGTAGGCAAAGAGCGAAGCCACGGCCCGATGTACAGCCACGGAATTGCAACTCTGATGCTGGCAGAAGTCATCGGGATGGTCGCTCCCGAGCAGGCGGAGCGATGCAGGGAAGTTCTGCAGAAGGCCATCCGACTGATCGTCGATGCTCAGAATGCTCCGAAGTCAGCGGAACATGACGGGGGCTGGCGATATCAGCCGAGCAGTTCAGATGCGGATCTGAGTGTAACCGCGTGGCAGCTTCTGGCGTTGCGAGCAGCAAAGGATATTGGCTGTGACGTCCCGGGAGAAAACATCGACCGTGCGATCGCGTATGTCAAGCGGCTCCATGTGAAGCATGACGGCGGTTTCGGATACATGGTTGGCCATGGCAGCACAGTGACCCGCGCCGGCACGGGGATTGTCGCTCTGGAAGTATGTGGCGAACACCGCACGGAGGAAACTCTGACAGCCGCAAAAATGATCCTCGCTCGCCCGCTGACCAAGGGCGAGCACTACTTTTACTACGGGGCGTACTATTGCACGGTCGGAATGTACAAGGTTGGAGGAGACGAGTGGCAGCAATCGCGTCAGGCCCTGTATCGGACTATCCTCGACCTTCAGCACCCCGCAGGTTATTGGAATCCCGAAGAGGGAACGGAACGTCAGGCCGGAAAGGTCTATGCAACTTCACTCTCCGTTCTCGCCCTCGCCATCGAGTACGGATACCTGCCGATTTACCAGAGATAATCTGCACCTGTCCAGCCATGCCTTCGATTGCACCTGGCAGAACAGCCTGCTTCTTTCCGCTGCGCTCCACGAGACAACAGACAAGGGCCGGAGTTGCTCGGCATGTCGCTCCAGTGGCGATTCAGCCGGATCCGAGACGCTCGCGACGATAGTTCCCTGATTGAACGCACTCGATCCAACCAGGATTGTCGAGGTACCAACGGACGGTCAGTTCGAGGCCCGTCGAAAAGTCCTGTTGCGGCTTCCAGCCAAGTTCCCGGGCGATTTTTGATGCATCGATTGCATATCGCCGGTCATGGCCCGGGCGATCTTTGACGTAGGTGAGGAGCGATTCTGAAGGTGAGTGAGGTAAGCCGGGGCAAAGTCGATCCACAGTTGAGCAGATCATTCGAACGATATTGATGTTGGTTTGTTCATTGTTACCGCCGATGTTGTAGCATTCTCCAGTCCGACCTCTCTCCAGAACCGTTTCAATTGCGGAACAATGGTCTTCAACAAACAGCCAGTCTCGAACATTCAGACCATCGCCGTAAACAGGCAGCGGTCTGCCCTCGAGAGCATTCAGGATCATCAACGGAATCAACTTTTCCGGGAACTGGTAAGGACCGTAGTTGTTCGAGCAATTGGTGATGAGTACCGGCAGACCGTAGGTGTGGTGGTAAGCTCGAACGAAGTGATCTGACGCGGCCTTGCTCGCAGAATATGGACTGTTGGGAGAGTACGATGTTTCCTCGGTGAAGAGCCCGACGGATCCGAGTGATCCGTAGACTTCGTCGGTCGAAACGTGAAGGAATCGGAATGCTGTCTTCGCCTTTCCGGAAAGTGACCCGTAATAGGCTCTGACCTCCTCCAGCAGGCGACATGTCCCCAGTACATTCGTCTCCACAAAGGTCAGTGGACCGTCAATCGAACGATCGACGTGCGATTCAGCCGCAAAGTTCACAATAGCATCCGGTGCGTGAGTGCTGAGTAATTGGCGTACAAGCTCACGATCTCCGATGTCACCAACGACCAATTCATGACACTCCGACGAAGCAGGCAATGAATTCGGATTCCCCGCATACGTGAGTTTATCAAGATTGACAACCTTCACCCCGCCACGCAAGGTGGCACGACGGACGAAGCAACTTCCAATAAATCCGGCGCCACCGGTGACAAGAAGTGTCTGCATAGGATCGTGGATGGTGTTTGTTTGACTGTGAAGAGACCCGCCGCGGCAGCAGGCTGTATGCAAGGGATCGCACTGATCTCGACTGAAAACCAAACCCAATGTACGCGGTTTTCAACAAAAGTTGGAAACAAACATTCTGCGAAACAGCGACCGCTCGGGAATTCGATCAGAATAACCGGGAGGATCGGAATCATGGATTTCTGAATCCACTGTCTTCCCGCGAAGGGCGCCGCAGCAGATATGACGAGATATCGCGATTATTCGTTTCTTGGAACGACTCAAAGCCTTTGTCCGGACTGCCTCGCCGTTGTTCCTGCCAAAGTGATTTCGCGATCCGGCAGAGTGTACTTTCGCAAGACATGTGCAACGCATGGGGTTCGCGATGACTTCGTTTGTCGTGATGTGACCTGGTTTGATCGAACGAGTTACAGTCTCCCGGGAAAGATACCCGCTCGTTTCAGTACTGAGCCTCTTCGCGGCTGTCCGTACGACTGTGGTTTGTGCTCTGAACATGAACAGCACACGTGCATTGGTCTGCTGGAGATTAACTCCGCTTGTAATCTCGAATGCCCACTGTGCTTTGCCGCGAGTGGACCGAGTGGCAATCATCTGACTTTCGAGGAATGCCGGACAGCAATTGATCATCTGGTAGCGGCGGAAGGACAGCCGGAAATCCTGCAGTTATCTGGTGGGGAGCCGACCATTCATCCGCAGTTCGAGAATATCCATCGATATGCGTGCGAACAACCGATCGACATTGTGATGATCAATACAAATGGAATTCGATTCGCGCGTGATCGTCGGTTTCTGGAGGCCATCGCCGAACGCAGGCATCGAACAGAAATCTACCTGCAGTTCGATTCGTTTGAAGATTCAGGTTATCGATCACTCCGCGGAGCGAGCCTTCTGGAGACCAAACTGAAAGCCATCGAACAACTTGGCGAAGTCGGGCTCAACACGATCCTCGTCTGCACCGTTCAGCCTCGTGTGAATGATCATGAAATCGGACGGCTGGTGGAATTCGGAATCGAGCGACCATGGATCACTGGAGTCAGTTTTCAACCCGCGACCTATTCTGGTCGCTTCGTCATGCCTGAGGATCTCGAACATCGAATCACGTTTCCGGATATCATCAAGGCCGTGGCGGACCAGACCACCATGTGGACTGAGACCGATTTTTCTCCACTACCTTGCGCTCATCCCAACGGACATACATTGTCCTATGCGTACCGGTCCGGCAATCGGGTCACTCCTTTGGCAAGGTTTGTCAATCTTGAAGAGCATCTGGATCTTCTGGCCGGGCGAATCACGTTCAATCGCGAACGCGCCAGGGAATTGATTTCCCGATACATCGCGCGAAAAGCCTGTGGAGGCGACAACTGCGGTTGTGATACATCGACAGGAACTCCTCAACCATCGGCGCACTCAGCCATTCAGCAAAACCGCTTTGAACAATTGGGGATTTCATTAAAGGCAGACTCTTTTGTCCGAAATTCAGGCATTCAGAAGGAATCAGAGATCTTGCAGGCATTGCCATCAGGGTTGACCAAAGAGCAGATGAACGACGCCGGTCAGTTTTTTTTGAAGACGATCACTCAGACAATCAGTCCTCGAGACATGTTTCGCATCACAACAACTTCGTTCATGGATGCATGGAACTTCGATATTCGACAGCTGATGAAGGAGTGCGTGCATTTCGTCCTGCCAAGCGGACACATCATCCCGTTTTCCGCCTACAATGTGTTGTACAGGAACGGAAAAGTACGGCTGCCGGAACTGCGGCAAGCTCCCGCGTAAGGTGATACGATTGACGCTTTTGATCGGTTCCATCGGTCAAGCGAAATCTCAGCGGCCAATGATTCATTCAATTGACTGTGTTCGTCAGTCACGTCGCGAACCGGGAATGCTCATCATTCCGATTTGATACGAGCGACTGTTCAGCCTGAAGACTCGTTCTGTCTTCCCATCGCCAGGTCACAAAGCGGCGCCGACAGATCTGTTTCGATCAACGCCGAGCAGATCCAGATCCGGGATTCTTCGGCAGGAAGGACCGCATCTGTCAGAATACGGCGATCGTTGCGAGCGGTACCTTGTTGACCCCTTTGGGCCGATCTGACATTTCATCTTGTACGATCAGGCAAGACCACATCTTCCAGAAGTCTGACAACCGGCAATTCATTCCGGACTCGGAGGTGCAGTGAGAATCAATCGGACTACGGTTTCTGTCGGACGTCCACGGTGCGGAATCACGACCACCGATTAACGGCAGCCATTCTGTCGTCCACGAGCGGATTCCTCTGCTCTGCCCTGCCCTCCCCTGCCTGATGAGCGAAACAGCGACGCATTCAAAAGAGTCGGTGGAACGCGGAGGGCTGACGATCGTCACTGATCAGCAAAGATCAGGTACACATTCCTCTTCGCAAATCCACGAAGAACGAGGGTTTGCCAGGTCCCTTGTGGGTCCGGATCTCAACCACCAGCTCAGCAATTTCCCCCTTACCACATCCACAGCAAGACATCGTGGATCAGCACGTGAACCTCCGCCGATCCGGGCCGACTTTCAACGATGGCTGAACCGATCAGAGCCTTCCTGCGCCGTTCTCTTCGCAGCATCAGAGCAAATCGGACAGCAAGACGGTGCATCAGCCTTCTGGTTTCGACTGCCGGTCAACGGATCTGGCCACACTCTGAGCAGACGTATCCCGTTCCCGGAACAAGATGAAATCTTATGCATCGCGGGGAGGTCATCCCTACTTCGGATTCAAGGCAATCTTCACGCCAGTCATCCCGATTCTGATCGTCCGTTCCTGCATACGCATGGGACACAGATGCGAAGTCTGCAGGCGAACTGCTTTTCACTCGGTTCGAGGCAGAGAATACTCAGAACAGCGAAGCCACATACCTCCAGCCGCCTGGCCATGATCACTCCCAATTCCAGCATGATGTCACACTCCGCCCGAGCATTATTTGATCATGCGGGGAGCCACAGGAAGGTCTTGCTCGATTCAGAAGTTCCTCACATACTCTTTACCAATTCTTAACACAGACTGCAGACCGGTTCAGGTCGTTGGATTGCAGGAGAGCGAACCGTGACTGACTTGCTCATCAGCCTTTCCATCATGGCAACCGCTGGATTACTTGCGGGAATTGCCGGTGTCCGACTCCAGTACCATGCCGACCGAAGTGGTCGCTGGTCTGCCGTGACCGCAATCCAGCTGCTCACAACGATTGCCATGCTCGCCTATCTGAACTGGATCTGGGATCAGCCGTTTCTGGCGAGACTGTTTCCGTTTTCGTCAGCCATCATCCTTGGCAATTGGTTTCCTGTCGCTGGAGCGTTTTTTGCGGGAATCTGCGCGGCGACGTCGAGGATCAATCGATCCCGACGAATGACCCTCGTTGTCACCCTGCTCCTCCTGTGCAGCTACTCGCTCGTCAATCCGCTGCTTGGCCGTTCTCCCAATTGCCTCCCTCAGGCCAGTGCCGATCGCCTGATGGAGTATCAGACCACCGATCAAACCTGCAGTGCAGCATGCGCGGCCGGATTGCTGAAGCTTCATGCGATCGACGCAACGGAAAACGAACTATCCCGGCTATGCCTGACCCGCGAGGGAACACACTGGCTCGGAATCTACCGTGGACTCAAGCTGAAGACAGAAGGAACAGAATGGGATGTCGTGGTGGAGGAGGTAACAAGGGAGCAGCTTCTGTCTCATCCGAATCTGAAGGGAATTCTTGCTCTTTCATTTGTCAACGATTCATCCAGAACTCACGACACCGGGTTTGGCAGCCAGACTGGCCATACGGTCATCTGCTTCGGAACTACAGAGGTCAGGACGATCGGAGTCTTCGACCCATCTCCCGATTTCGGCTTTGAATCGTGGAACGATCGAGTCCTTGAAGGAATCGAAAAAGCGATCCTGTTTCGACTGGAATCCCGCTCGGGTAACCCCTCACCGTTCTCTCGAATTGATTCGTTTCGACCATCGACATGGAACCACAGTCGATCGCTGGCCTCTGTCGTCGCAAAAAATCAGGAACGTCAATAAAACAGTGGAGCGATCTCGCACGGCAGCACCTCGGAACGTTGGCTACTGTGGTCTGGAAAAAAACGTCAACTCTTCATGATCTCGATCACATTGAGTGGCCTGTCTCTGCCGCATTTCGTCCAGAGCAGCCTGAAGTGACTGCTGTGACTTCAGGCCGCTCCTCGCAGCCTGCGAAATATGCACTCGACTTGCAATCGCATCACCAACAGCCAGAAGCACCAGCCAAATCGACATAAGAAGCATGGTGAGAGTGTAAACAGCCGCAAGATCAGGGGGAGCTTTTGACTGGCGGGAGATAGTCACAAAGCACAATCAGTGCCCCAAGAGTGATCGTCAGCGCCGATGTCTGCATGCGTCGGCGATAGCGACGTTCGATATACTCCCCCTCCGATGGAGTTTCAACCGCTGCCTGAAGCGACTTTCGTCGCTGCAGAACGTGAACCACCACCATGGAAACACCGAACAGCCAAAGGAGGGCCCCAAACCAAAGAGGTAACGAGTCCGACATCAGCAAGTCACCTCTCCACGGGCCTGTCGCTCACAAACCTTAATGCGGCGTTGAACAGGAATGCAGATCAACGCAAACACGAAATCAAGGCCGACAGATCAGCATCCTGTTTTTCGAAAAGCACCGACGAAACCGTGGGGATGACCCGGACCGGCAACGCCTATGGCAATGAGGAAACCAACGTTTCCACCATCGCGCAGAGTATGATCAGGATGACTCAGGATTCCATCAAGATGATAGCAACCGCAGACTGCAGCAAAGTTTTCAGACTCCGAACATTTTTGTAATCCACGGGTCTCATGTTTACGTAGTTACAATCATCGAGCCCCTTCAGCGTGGCAAACTCAGCATCCATCCCCAGAGCCAACCAGGAAAACTGCACACAAATACAGGTCATTCGCCTCTTTTTCCACTGTGGAATCGAAGGTAACTCGGCAATTTCTGCCTGAGATTCACGATTCCGGCAACGATCAACCTATGGTCCCGCGCTGCGATCCAAAGCGTCATTCAACGCGCCAGAATTGCAGCTTGACTTTTCCGATGCCACACGAAGTGGCGCGGGGTTTGCAGATAAGTGAACTAACACATGTTGACTGCCGCACGATCGCGAAGCCAACAGTTCGACGAGTGTTTCGAGCACCATTTTCTCAGGACGTCAGCCTGTCGAAGCGGAAAGGGAAGACCATGGTTCAAGCAACCCAACTGCACCTCACGGATGTCTTTTTGAAGTCTGACCTTCACAACATGGA
>JBKDRW010000035.1:0-5705 GCA_046341255.1 Planctomycetota bacterium | reverse complement strand
CTGCTGGTTGTAGCGCTGCTGGCATCGCTGTCGCTCGTACTGACTATGCTGGCAACTCGCTGGGGCGATCGCAATACGTCATTCAAGTCGCTGATGGCAGCCAGGTTGCTTCATGGTGTGTGCCTGCTTGGGCTTGAAGTGTTTGATCCGACCAGATCTCGCAGCCCACGCTCGGATTCGGTCGAGCTGCCGCAGCCTGAGATTGTGATGGATGTGCTGCCGGAGAGCGATCGGCAGATTCCTTTGCCGGGTGCGGGCAACATGGCTCTCGCGGATCTGCCCTCGAAGCCCGAGATCGAGCTGCAGCGTCTGGAGTCGATGTCTCCCGAAATCACGCGAACGAAACTCCCCGAGCGTGTTCCTGAGGAACTGGAGTCACTTTCGACCAACCCGAAAGACGTGACACAGTTTGAAGAACGTCCCATGGTTGAACTGGCAGCTCCTTCAGATTCCGGGCAGCTCGGACCTAAGCGGGTCGGGGCCGAGGATCCGGAGGCTGATGTTCAGGCTGCGTTCGAGAAGAATACAGCAGACGTGTTTATGCCGAAAACAACGCGGACACAGCCACGGTTGGGCAGTTTGCAGGATCAGAACCGAATTGACGACCCAACGCGACCACTTGCGGCTCCTGAGTTGCGATTCGATGAGCCAGATCAGGATTTGGCCATGAATCTGGCGACCGACAGTGCAACTGTGGTTGAGCTTCCTCCGGTCAAGGAAGATCCGAACGAGTTTGTTGAGAGCCGTAGTGCACCAATTCCGGCTGCGGAAGCGAGCGATGGAAGTGTGATGACCCAGAACTCACTTAAGTCGGGTGCTGCTGCTGCGGCTTCCACGTTTCAGTCTCGTCTGCCGCGACCATCCCGTATGGCTCCGGATCGCACTCCGGCTGAACGACAGTCCCGGATCACTCCCGACATCGCCCGAACCAATACTCCACTGAGCGATGATTACGATGATGTTCGTATCGGAGATATCGCTCCGAATTTCAGCGAAGCGATCTCATCGGCGGCTCCTGAGATGGACGCGGATTTGCCATCGATTCAGCGGCGTGAAAACCCTCCTGCAGCTTACCAGCTTCGGAATGTCCAGGTTCGTCGGGATGCTGCGCTGCAGTTCGGGGGGACAAAGGAATCAGAAACGGCTGTTGAAAGGAGCTTGCGGTGGCTTGCAGCCAATCAGAATTCTGAGGGGTACTGGAGTGCCGAGAAGTATGGTGCAGGTCAACTGGAGAAAGACGAGAATGGGCGAGAGTTTGTCGGTCGAGGAGCGGATACCGGCCTGACAGCACTCATAGTGCTTTCGTTTCTTGGCGCCGGTTACACACATGAAGGCGGTCGCTACGCTTCGGATCTTGACCGTGCCCTCGACTGGCTGATTCGTCAGCAGGGGGAAGACGGCAATCTTTGTGGCGATGCAGAAGTCTATGGTCGCATGTATTGCCATGCCATGGCGACTTATGCGATGGCAGAAGCGTATGGTATGCAGCAGGACGAGATTCTCGGGCCGATTATAGAGCCCGATTTGCTCTCTCTTCCGTCGGAGATTGCAATCCTCGGAGGGGCACGAGTTGCTGGTGCTGTGACGGCACAACCCGGATTGATTCTGGCATTTGCCGAAGATAATCCAAGACGTCAGGCGGTTGAAGAATTCGCGTACAGTCTTCGTCGCGTGGATGACCTTCGATTGAGGTCAGCTTTGTCGAAAGCCGTGTCTTTTACGATCGGAATGCAGGATCCTCGGAGCGGTGGCTGGCGCTATCGGAAGCTCCAGGAAGGTGATGTCAGCATATTCGGATGGCACATGATGTCTCTAAAGAGCGCTGAACTCGCAGGCGTTTCTGTGCCATCGCGCGTCCTGAATCGGATGCAGGATTTCCTGCAGACGGTTAAACAGGGGCAGCACGGAGGACTGTTTGGTTATCGCCGCAACGTTGTGCGGAATGGCAGGGATACTGAGCCCGTCACGCCGGCGATGACCGCCGAGGCTCTGTTCTGTCAGCAGATGCTGGGTTATCCGCGTGAATCAGAGGCAAGTCGTGAGTCGGTCGATTTTCTGATGAGGAATTCACCCCGGCTTTCTGAGATGAACTTCTATTACTGGTACTACGGTACGCTGGCCATGTACCAATTTGGGGGTCAGCCCTGGCAGGACTGGAATGTCGCAGTTCGAGATCTGCTTGTTTCTGAGCAGGTGCAGAATGGTTCCGAGTCGGGCAGTTGGGATCCGAATGATCGATGGGGGCGATCTGGAGGGCGACTTTACTCCACGGCACTGGCCACGCTCACACTTGAGGTTTACTACAGATTCCTGCCGCTCTACAGAATCAACGAAGCTGCGCCGGATCGCAGATGACGCTGCGGTCCAGATCGCGGGAGGGTTCCCTCTTTTCTCGAGCCGCGTTCCATGCGTGCGATCGACTCTGTCAGCTCACTGTTGGTTGTCTGAGTCAACGGTGACAAAATTCGTGCAGCGATCTTTTCTGCGCTGATAAACCAGCTATCAACAGGGTGCATTTCGAAAAAAAGGGGCGATCCATGATGGACTCGCCCCTTTGCAAACGACGTTCAAAAGATTTCCGCATCGCGTGAATCAAAGACTCCCGTCGATGCGTTTACAGAACCGCCTTGATCTTTGACAAAAACTCGCGATTCGTGGGGAACTTTTCCATGGTGCGAGTCAATTGTTCCATTGCTTCGACAGGGCTCAGACTGATCAGACTGCGGCGAAGCATGGTGATCCCTTCCAGCATATCGGGCGGAAGAATCTTTTCTTCCCGGCGAGTGCCGGACTTGGTGATGTCGATGGACGGCCAGATGCGACGATCGGCAAGTTCCCGGCTGAGCACCATTTCCATGTTTCCGGTGCCCTTGAACTCCTGAAAGATCGCTTCGTCGATTCGACCGCCCGTATCAATCAGTGCCGTACCACAAACGGTCAATGAACCACCTTCATCAAATCTGCGGGCCTGTCCGAACAGTTTTTTGGGTATGTCCATCGCGCGGATGTCGAGACCGCCCGTGCCAGTACGGCCGGAATTATTCGCCTTATTGAACGCCCGCGCCAGACGAGTGATACTGTCCAGCAGGATAAACACATCCTTGCCTTCTTCCGCGAGTCGCTTCGCTCTTTCAATGATAAGTTCCGCGAGACGAATATGATTCTCCATGTCACTATCAAGCGTTGAAGAAATGACTTCGCCCTTCACCATGCGGCGCATTTCAGTCACTTCTTCCGGACGCTCATCAATCAGCAGAACCATCAGATGGATTTCAGGATGGTTGATACTGACGGAATTTGCGATGTCCTGAAGGAGCATCGTTTTTCCGGTTCGCGGTGGTGCAACAAGCAGCGCCCTTTGTCCTTTTCCAATTGGACACAGCAGATCCATCACCCGCATGGTCAGCGGCCGTGGACCAATCTCCAGTTTAATCTGCTCAAACGGATTAATCGGAGTCAGTGTGTCGAAATGTTTGACGCTGAGATATTCCTCAGGCGTGAAGCCATCGATCAGTTCAACCTCATGGAGACGCGGACCCTGATTGCGTGTACCCTGCCCGACCTGGCCGCGAATCAGAACACCTTCGCGCAGTTTGTACTTCTCGACGAGTGAACTGGACACGAACGGGTTGCTGTCTTCAGCGGCATAGTTTTTCTTTGGGTCACGAAGGAAACCGTAGCCACGATCGTGCAGCTCCAGCACCCCGTCAAACGTCCCTTCAACCACCTCCGTTGATGGCGCAACATTTCGGCCCCGACGAGGAATCGGGTCGCGTCGACGCCCCGAGTCACGTCCACGGGACGGTTCAGGGCGGCGGCCACCGCGTCCACGTCCGCCGCCACTGCGGGCGTCGTTACGTGAATTATCGAATCGCCCACCGCGTCCACTGTCTCGATTATCCCGACTGTCTCGTCGACCGCTATCTCTCGAGAAGCGTGTCGTGTCGTTGCGACCGTCAGGCTGCGAACCTTGATCCGGGCCACCTCGACGACGTCGGCGACGACGCCGTGGTCGACGATCTCCTTCGCTGAATCGCGGACCGCCGGTCCCCGGCTCGCCTCGATCGGTATCAGAGTCAGAGGGTTCCCGATCGTCTCCCAAATCGCCTGCAGCGTCGAAGTCGCTCAGGTCTTCGGAGTCTGAAGAATAAGCTGATCCGGATTCAGGATCAGTCGATAGATCTCGGTCGAAAGACCTCGGATCTCGATTATCAGGCCCTCGTCCAAATCGCCGCCGACCTCGCCCTCGAAAGCTGGATCGGGGATCGCGATCGCCCGGGGAGGGTGCATCCCCTCCTTCCGGTCGATAAGAATCCTCTGAGGAGTATCTTGATCGTTCCGAACGAGGACGTGTGGAACCTTCGGCCGGGCCCTCATCGCCAAAATCGAGGTCTTCAGTGCTGAAGTATCTCATTCCCGTCTGCGGTTCGACATCTGCAATTTTTCGTTCGAATCGATTTGATGTTCGATCCGGAGATTCGGATGGGATTGGCGCTGTGTCTTCTGCGGAAGCTTCAGAGCGACTTCGTGGACTGCGTCGACTGACTCTTTCGCGACGCGGCCGGCTTTCGGCAGGACCGGGCGTTTGCGCCTCGGCTTCCGTCGGTCCACTCGATCGAGGACGCCTCTCACGAGTCGGTCGCGTTTCCCGCTCTTCAACGCCGGATCCAAAGTCGTCGTCGGAAGCGGGCGGCGTGACCTCAGGAGTGTCTTCCGACGTGCTTCGGCGACCACGAGAGGGTGAGGTTCGACTGGAGGACGTTGTTCGCGTTGAACTACGGCGACGGGATGGGCTGGTTCCTTCGGAGTCGGAACGGCTTGTGGGCATAGATTGTGACCTGAAAGAGCCAGAAGGTTGGCATCGAATGTGCCACTGGATGAGGGCCTCAGCGACATCGAAAATCAGATATTTTGGCCATAAACGCGATCAGTCGCGAAGCTAACCGTGCACCCGGATACGCCGTGGTGCCGCTGATACGAAGTCCCGAAGAGATGAAGAGCGCCTACAGACGCTTAACGAAATCGTTTTGTGACGTTGAAGAAGCATTCTTTACGTCACTGGATCCATCTACAAAAGCTGGACCTCAGAAACTCACGCCTGTGCAATGACAACAGACATCAGGCTCTCTGCCGGAACGTGCTTCGGAGTCTTCGACATGACCAGCAGCAAACATTGCCAGCGTGTCAGGAACTCCCCGGATGCACGGGAGATAGCGAACGCCCAAAGCCTTCAAAAGCCAGAACTTTCCGGGCACCGGCGAATCGCGCGGACAAAATGACCCTGACAAATGGTCACTTTCCGGAGAGCTCAGTCAGCGAATGGAAGCTAATCAGAAGATTCCACTGAGCATCACACAAACGATCAGTACCGGGCTGTGCAAACTCAGCAGAGCGACCCGGCAACCGAAGTCATTGCACAACGTGCAATCTGACCTTTGGATAGTATTAACGGATCGGAAATCCGTGTCAATTGATCTGTTCACCTCAAAACAAAACATTTTTGATTCGATTCTGCCGAAGATCCGAATTCCTGAGTGCCGAGCCCTCATTTTGCTCATTTTGCTGAAACCATTGGGTCAGGCGTTGCAGAGTGATCGGGGCGATGCGCCGTTCATCCGACACCTATTGAAATCGTGTTCCAATGATTTGTTCAGCTCTTAACGCGGATCGGACACGAGTGAACTTCAACGGGTTTAACTTAAACT
>JBKDRW010000034.1:0-5619 GCA_046341255.1 Planctomycetota bacterium | reverse complement strand
ATCCTGAGCATCATCTGACCATCTCGAACAATGGGGACGTTGGGCTGAATGATTTCAAGGTGGAACGGCAATTCCTCAAGGACAGCAACGGGCAGTCGATCCACATCCTTCCAGACATACAAAGACTGACCCGGACCAGCGATCACAAAGTCGGCACGATTCGTGAATCGACCACTCACAGCAAGATTAGGATCCGTTGCTTTCATTCTGAAGTCCACCAAAGCACCCGCTAGAGGTGCATCGGGAGCCGCTTCAAAAACAACCGGAACCACGTTCATATTGGCCGACATCGGAGGGGCAACCATCGTAATCCCCGGCGGCAATTGCACGCCATCGACCGTCAGTTCACCGCCGAAGTTCAATCGTTCGGCAGAAATCAGGGTTCCGAATCGATTACCTCGCGGGACGTAAATCTGCTGCCTTGACTGCGAGTATCGGGCCACTCGAGGGATTCCGACATTCAATGATGGTTTGACCTGCTGGAATTCCACCCGGTACGTAAATTCTGAACCGCCTCGATTCAAATGGTCGGCAATCCGGATGACATATTCACCATCCGCAGGAACCTGCCAGCGGAAGTAGCTGTCCGGTCCGCGAGAATCATCGTTGCCCGTAATGGCTTCACCATTGGCCTTGTACAGATTCATGACGGGATCAATTGGTGATCGGATTCGACGACCGAAGCACTCCACTTCGAAAACCTGCCCGGCTTTGGCCGTGAACTTGAACATATCCACATCACCAGGCTCCTGCAGAATCCCGTTGAATGAAGACGGAAAGGCTGCGACCACCGTCGCATTCTCAAATCCGTTGTTCGGCTCAACTTCCAGGGCATTCGGGTCTGGCGAAATTCTGAGCACATGGCCCGATGGAGAGATTCCCATCGCATCATCCACGAACACCGTTGTCTCGAGCGTCCCATCACCCGGAAGAGCAACAGACTTCTTCACAGGACCGGCCGCATCACCAAAGAACGTGACTTCCACAGACTCTCCCGCCTTGCCCCCGGAAGGATAGACGGCGGTCGGACGAGGAAAAGTGCCGACGTGCAACCGGTAGCGGCAGTTTCCATCACCGCCATAACCGCTGTCACGCATCTCAATGATGTACTTCCCGTCTTCGGGCGCAATGATCGAGGTAGCCGCATCCTGCCTTAACAGTGGAGCATCATCCACAGCCGACAACTCAAAGCGTTTGTCATTCAGGATGGCAACGTACGGATCGAACAGAGTCTGCCCGAATCGCATCCCTTCGACTTCCACAGAAATCCGCTGCCCTTTCGTGGCATTCACGACAAAGTAGTCGACGTCTTCGTTCTGAACGATACCGGACACAGTCACGTTCAGCTCAATCGCCTGCGGACTGGCGAAATCCGTATTTGGTTCGGTTTCCTCAACAGCGGTCAACGCGCCCACAAAAAACGTTCGATACTCAGAAACGCCGCTCTTCGTTCGCACCTGGGCTGTGTGTTCACCCAACGCACAGTCGGCCGCAATCCGCACCTTCACGTCAATATTGTTCGCATCCGCCGCCTTGATTTCGAGCACTTCGAAACCAGGTTCATAAAACAGAATCTGCTCGGCATCATTCAGTCGGGCTCCGGCGAAGCGAAACACCTGCTCCGTACCGCGTTGAGCACCACGAGGCAGAATGATGGAGAGGTTCGGATCTGCCGCCTCCATGCCAGACGAAAACACACAGAGAACAACAAGGCTGATCAACCCAGCTATGTTCCGACGCATTGCGAAAACTCTTGCGATGAGTTCAGGAAAGCCGGAATCCATTCCAACCCAAAAGCCTCACACCATCCACGGGAGGCTCACTTCTGGTCAAACACCGCTCATCAGATTACACCCGCGCGGGATGCTCAACACGATGTTTCACTTCGTTTCACTTCCAACCCGGATCAGATCTTCAACACCCGCTTGAATCGCTGTCGGGATCCGCCCAACTGATTGAATCCGTCTCGCTGTCAGATGGATGCTGTCTGGAATGAATCGCTCACAGAACGGTCCGTCACCTCGACAACACATGCCTGTTCCGACATCATCAACACACGTCATAAAGCAACGCTGCACACTGACCAGACAGCCAGCGGGCAGCGTTGCAGATTCCCTGACAAAATCAGGCCAGAAGTTCCTGGCGAACTTTACCGCCGTCCACGATTTCAATCGGTCGGTCACCGGGGGCCATCAGCTCCTTGTCAGCAACGATGCCCAGACAGCTGTAAATCGTGGTTGCCCAGTCTTCCACGTTCAGTGGATTGTCTTCAGGCTCACTGGCTGTTGAGTTTGATGTTCCGTACACAAAGCCTCGCTTGATACCGCCACCCGCCAGCACAACGCTGAATACCTTCGGCCAGTGGTCTCGACCAGCAGTACCTTTGATCTTCGGAGTTCGCCCGAACTCACTCGCAATACAGACCATTGTGTCGTTCAGACGACCCCGCTCTTCCAGATCAGTGATCAGCCGGGCAAAGGCCTGATCCAGCGGAGGTACCTGACCATTCATGCCCGCCTGAATGTTGTCGTGCATGTCCCAGCCACCGTAAGTCAGCGTCACAAATCGAGCGCCCGCTTCGATCAGTCGTCGAGCCATCAACATTCGTGACCCGGCCGTGTTACGGCCATACTCGTCACGAAGCTTGTCCGATTCCTTGCTCAGATCAAAGGCTTCGCGAGCCTGAGGCGAGCTGATCAGTCCATAGGCACGCTGATAAAATGTGTCGACAGCGTCCAATGCATCGGCCTTCTCCTTCTTCACGAAATGATCGTTCACCGCGTCCAGCGCTCGACGACGGCGTGTGAAGCGGTCGTCCGTCACGCCCCCCGGCAGTTGCAGGTCGCGGACAGTGAAACCGCCATCCGCGGGGTCAGAACCAAGGCTGAACGGAGCAAACGACGAACTCAGGTAACCCGTTCCCGCAAACTCGTTCGGCACGCTCGGAATGCAGACATACTGCGGAATGTTGTTTCGCGGACCAAATTCATGGCTCACGACGCTGCCAATGCTGGGATACGACAACGCCGGACTCGGACGATATCCCGTAAACATGTTGTGCGTGCCACGTTCATGAGCAGCCTCGCCGTGCGTCATGCTGCGAGCAATCGTGATCTTATCCATGACCTTCGCGGTCTGCGCCCAACGTTCGTTGATGAACACTCCGGGAACGTTCGTCTCGATCGATCCCATCGGTCCACGATATTCAATCGGAGCATACGGCTTCGGGTCGAAGCTCTCCTGGTGTGCCATTCCGCCAGGCAGGAAGATGAAGATGACTGATTTGGCGGTGCCTTCTTTACTCTCGTAATTCTTGATATCAGCCTGGGCCTGACGCATTTGAAAATACTGAGCCAGGGAGAGACCGATTCCTCCGCAGAATCCGACGTGAAGGAAGCTTCGACGTGAACGTCCAGTGATCATCCGATTGTCTCCAGGGAAAAACACCTGCCAGCAAACACTCTGCTGACATCTTTGAAGGTGATATTTCGGCAGATTTGGCGCGAAAACTCGCCGAGGTGGGGGGATTTGGTGGGAAGTCTCGGTAAGAAGTTTTCTCCGAAACCTGTCATTTGATAAGGGCAAAACATGCCAAAGTCAATCACTGCGCCGGAAATCGAGGCTGACTAAGGGCAGAACTCCACTGTTTTCCCTAATCCGAAACTCAGAACGGTTCCAGAAACCGCTCAAAGTCACTCATCATGATCGTACGCCCGAACAGACGGAAACGTTCGCGGAGAACTACGAAGCTTCTCAAATCGCGGAACACAAACATGAAAAATGTACAAATGATCACAATCAGTCGAAGTGCGGGCTGGTGATCACACTCCGGTTCGGAGTCAGTAATCCTGTCGAAATTTTCGGTTTCAGGACCAGTTATCGGCCTGATACACATTCTGCGCAGCGGTCCAGTCATCTGTCCGTGGTGTGCATTCGAGCCCGACGTAACCGTCGTACTTCAGCGATTTGATCTCCTGAAAGACTCGAGTGTAATTGACCTCACCCGTGCCTGGTTCGTGTCGGCCAGGATTGTCAGCCAATTGCAGATAGCCTATGTAATCCCATCCTTCTCTCATTCTCATGCAAAGATCGCCATCGACAATCTGCATGTGGTAGAGATCCCAGTTGATCCTGACTGAAGGCGACTCCACGGCTTTGCAGATCGCGATCGCATCATCTCCACCATACAGACAATGATTTGGGTGGTTTCTCGGGTTCATGGGTTCAATGATGATGGTCTTTTTGCGAGCCTCGCAAACCTCCGCAACCCTCCTGAGCCCCCTGATTGCTGCCGCGTGCATATCGGCTTTGGAAACACCGTCGATATCGTTGCCGATCACCACCGTGAAGAGTTGACAGTCAAACTGGTCGGCAATGTCGCAGCTTTCCTGAATCTTTCGATAGAAGTCTTCGTGATCCGACTTGGGATTGTTCAGAATTGTTCCAAATGGCCAGGCCGTAAACTGAGAGACCGCGACTTTTTTCTCACGGAGCAGAGCGGCAGATTCCTCAACCGGCTTGTTCTCATATGGCCAGAACTCGATGGCAGGAAAACCAAGCTTCGCGGCAAGCTCGATCTTTTCCAGAAACGACTTGCCCCCAAACCACATTTCCACATTGACTGCAAATTTTGTGTTCTTCGTTGCGCCGGGTCGTTCGACGTCGGTTCCGTGTGCCGCCTGTGCCGCACTCACCATGGAACTTGCGGACGTCAGAGCGACTGCCGAGGCACCGGACGTGACCCACCCGGAGATCAGACTGCGTCGGGCGAGCTTCAGAGACAAATGGTCGGCCTGGGTCATGAAATTTCCTTTGTTTCTCATCATGAGCGGCTGGCGAGCCTGTCAAACTTCTTTCTCCTATCAGTGTACGAGTCAAAAAGCAGCTTGTCACCCGTCGGCAGTCCATCGGAGTCAACGGACTTGATCCGACCCCAGAACCTCGGGGGATCAACGCGTGCAGACTGCTTTGACATCCTGAGAATCTTCTTCAGAATCTCGGGCACCCCTGCATGTGGGACCAGCGAACCACATGAGCGATTGGCGAACTCTGCTCGACACGGAGTTCAGGGTCGGGAGCTGTGAGCACTGATTGAGAGGAATTCGGAAATGGATCTGCAGGAACTTCGAGTCGCAAATGAAAAGCGACATATCGAATGGGCGAAGGGAGCAAAGATCCCACTCTCGTTCCGTGGGCTCGAACTCGCTGGTGAAGCCGGAGAGGTTTGCAATGAACTCAAAAAAATTGAACGAACCCGACTGGGCATGGTAGGAGGAAAATCGGCGACTGACGGTCTGCAGGAGGAACTTGCAGACGTCCTCGTCTGTGTTGACCTGATCGCGATGGATCTTGGCATAGATCTCAGTGAAGCACTGCGAGATAAGTTCAACAAGACATCCGAAAAGTACGGCCTCGCCACTCGATTGTGACACACACCCTGACAAAGCACATCGCGCCTGCTCGAGGGACTCTGTTTCCTATGAATTACTTGTCATCGGACGGGTTTTTGGCGGCCCAATAGTCCGAGAAGATTTTGTCCAGGTTCATCCAGCGGCAGAAGGAACTGATGGACGCGTCAATCCATTCGCAGTCACCGTCCGGATATTCGTGTTCCGGCAC
>JBKDRW010000033.1:0-4389 GCA_046341255.1 Planctomycetota bacterium | reverse complement strand
CTTCCGCCTGGTCGAGACGACCCTGATTCTCGAAGACCCGTCCGATCGCCATCATGCGTTCGGCAGAGACGTTCTTTTCTCCCGCGGAAGCTCGATGCTCACTTACAATCGCATTGATCGTCGCGCAGCCGACACTGGAGGACGACAAAAGTCCTCCCAGCAGCAGCACCAATGGCTGTCTGATCTTCATAAACATCCCCCAAATCGTCATTCGCCGTGCGGAGCGAATGCCCGATCCCCTGAAGCGGCCAGATCGCGGGACCACAGCACCGAATGCCATGGAATGCTGGCGGCAAACGCGTCGAAACCCTCATTTCCAATCGCTTGAGAGCAACCGTCAATCGCAAAACGGTCGACACGTTCCCTTTCATTGATCGGATCGGAAAGACCCCGGACATTGATGCTTTTAAAAAATTTGGCACGATCGGTATTGACAAGACTTCTGGAGGCAAAACGCAATTTCAGCGTCAGAATAACTCAAGTTACGCTGCCCTGCTCACGGAGCGACGATCCTCATGCAACCGAGGACAGAAGACTGAGTTCCGAAAAACAGCGCGCGGGACGGGCCGCCTTCACGAAAAAGCATCCCCCAAGACTCGCTCTTCAATCCCGCACACAAGTTCCCGATGCATTCAGACTGCAGCAGGATGGATCACTGACCGAGCTGCTTCGAACGCGTCGAAGATGCTTCGACAGCATTGATGATCGCCGCGCGGAAACCACCGCATTCCAGAGCGTGTATCCCGGCGATGGTTGTGCCGCCGGGACTGGTGACGGCGTCCTTCAGCGCTGCAGGATGCTTTCCTGTCGCGAGCACCATTTCCGCCGCGCCTGCGACGGTCTGAGCTGCCAGCCGAGTCGCTGTAGCGCGGGGCAGGCCCATCTTGACTCCGCCATCGCTCAAGGCTTCGATCAACTGAAAAATGTAAGCAGGACCGCTTCCCGACAATCCCGTGACGGCGTCCAGCAAGTGCTCCGGAACAAATTCAACGAGCCCCACGGTTTCCAGCAACATGGTTACCAGCCGAATGTCATCAGCAGTCACGGATGGACCCGTCGATACACCGCAAGCCCCTTTTCCGATCAGGCATGGAGTGTTCGGCATAACACGGATAATTCGTGTTCCCTCAGGCAACCCGGCAGCCAGATTCGAAACGGGAATTCCAGCCGCAACGGACATCACCAGCGGACGCCCGCTTATCACGGCAGAGACCTGCTGGAGTGCTTCAGTCATCATCTGAGGCTTCACGGCAAGAACGATCACTGACGCGTTTTTCAGCGTGGCCTGCAGATCCGCCGAAACCTTCGCAGAAGACCCAACGGCCTCAAGGAACGTCCTTCGGGCTGCTTCATGCGGATCGCAACCACTGATCTGATCCGGGCGAAGCAGGCTCCGCACGAAGCCCGCAGCCAACGCGGTCGCCATTTGCCCGGTGCCAACAAAAGCAATCTGGTCAGATTCCTGTGTCATCCTGAAAACCAGCCGTGATAGAGCCAAGTTGAGGAACAGAGAATAACACTGCGAGACAACTCGCAGACCGATCAAAAAATCGCGACGCCGGAATTACGAAGCCTTCAAGGTCCCGACAATATCCTCGACGGAGATTGCTCCAAGCTGCTTGAGAGCGTTGGGCAGCTCCCGGACCAGCTCGTTCGCCAGTCCCGGATTATAGAAGTTCGCTGTGCCAACCTGGATCGCTGATGCACCCGCAATCAGAAATTCCATGACATCGTCCAGGGATTGGATGCCGCCAATCCCGATGATCGGCACTTTCACCGCTTTTGCCACCTGCCATACAATTCTCAGTGCAAGCGGTTTAATGGCAGGACCACTGAGTCCGCCGAGGACATTCCCCAGAACAGGCTTCTGCCGTCTCCAGTCGATCGCCATCCCCTGAAAGGTGTTTACGAGTGAGACGGCATCGGCCCCGGCTTCAGACACCGCCTGAGCAATCGGAACAACACTCGTAACATTGGGCGTCAGCTTTGCGATCACAGGAATGTCACACTCCTGTCGAACGGCCTTCACGACAGCCGCCGCCATTGACGGATCCGTTCCAAAATCGACACCACCGGAAACATTTGGGCATGAGATATTCAATTCGATCGCCGCGACACCCGACTGCGCAGACAGAACAGCCGCCATCCGTCGAAAATCCTCATTGGTCTTCGCCGCTACGTTCACGATGATGGCCGTTCCCAAACCTGTCAGGTACGGCAACTTCTCCGCTATAAACTGTTCGAACCCATCGTTGTCCAGACCGATGGAATTGAGCATGCCACTCGCCGTCTCCACTGTTCTTGGAGGTGGATTTCCGGGGCGAGGCTGAGGAGTCACCGTCTTGGGTATGATTCCGCCAAGCGACGTGAAATCGACAAATGCTGTCATCTCTTTCGCGTAACCGAAAGTTCCGGATGCAACCAGAATCGGGTTATTCAACTGCAGGCGATTCAGGCGAACAGAGAGTTCCGCCATTTCCATAATTCCTCAGATTCGTCGATGGATCATTGACGACACGGCCGTTGACTCCCGCCGTGACCCGATCACTTTCGGGGCTACTCGTCTGCCCCGTCGAAAAGATGATAACAGATCGACCGTCACGAAACGATTGGATGGCATCAGAGTTCTCAGGATTCGTCGCCTGACATCGCCAGCGCACTCAGTTCAGAACCGGAATCAGATTTCTCACAGCCACGGTGCGGCTCATCGTCAAGGCGTTCGTGAGCCGTCGCCCGCAACTGGAAGCATCTCCCGAAGATCACTAACATTTGGGATTTCGCGATCTCAGCACTCCACACCGCACTGATCAGGCCGCCCTTGTATGTCTCAGTTGTTTCAGGAGTATCAGCTTAAGGACGTGACCCTTCGCAATCGCATTGGTGTTGCTCCAATGTGCCAGTATTCATCGGATGATGGCTTCCCGAATGACTGGCACTTCGTGCACCTCGGATCCCGAGCAGTTGGCGGAGCGGGACTGATCATCGTCGAAGCCACTGCCGTGTCGCCAGAAGGACGAATCAGTCCGGCTGACAGCGGAATCTACCTCGATGCGCATATCGAGCCTTTCGCCCGCATCTGTCGCTTCATGAAACAGGAGGGCTCAGTTCCCGGGATTCAACTGGCCCACGCAGGCCGTAAAGCAAGTGCCCGCAAACCGTGGGAAGGCGACAACCACATTCCGACCAACGAAGGTGGATGGGACACGATCGCTCCGTCAGCTGTGGCCTTCGGCGAACATCTGCCAAAGGTGCCGAAAGAGATGACGCTTGACGACATCCAGCAGGTTCAGGCAGCATTTGTCAGTGCGGCAAAGCGGTCGCTGCTGGCAGGATTCGAATGGCTGGAGCTTCATTTTGCGCACGGCTATCTGGCTCATGAGTTCTATTCACCACTGGCCAACTTCCGCAATGATCAGTATGGCGGATCTTTCGACAATCGAGTTCGATTTCTGACGGAGACCTTCAGAGCCGTTCGCGCAGTCTGGCCGGAGCGACTGCCGCTCACGGTCAGGTTATCCGTCACGGACTGGACCAACGGAGGTGTCACGATTGAAGAGTCGATTGAGCTGACAAGGCGACTGAAATCTGAAGGGCTTGATCTGCTCGATGTCAGCCATGGCTTCGTGTCGCCGGACCTGTCAGAGATCCCGTGGGCCCCCGGGTTTATGGCACCATTTTCCAGACAGCTTCGTACAGGAGCAGATATTCCAGTGGCTGTTGGCTGGATGATTTCCGATCCTCATCAGGCCGAAACAATCGTCGCAGATGGCTGCGCGGACGTGGTGCTGCTGGCTCGGGAGATGCTTCGAGATCCTTACTGGCCATATCACGCTGCTGTTCAGCTCGGAGCAAAGAGCGCTTCTGATATCCTGCCAAACCAATACGCTCGCGCAGTTCAGAAATAGTCATCGTTGCCTGCGGAGCAACCAAACGACGAGGCACCGAATCCCGTTTACTTTTCGGTCGAGACCAGGCCAACTGCCGCCTGCGTATCAACTCGCGTCTGCACTCGCTGGTCCCACGTCGCAAGGTAATGTCGATATGCGGCGTGCTCCGCGGACTGTTCGATCAGCATCTGACGGACGTGTTCAGTCAGCGCGGTTTCTTCCTGAAGAGTAATGCGGCCGATCAGTACCTGCGTCCTCAGAAACACAAAGTACGTGTCGAGCACATCACAGCGACAATAATCATTAATTATGTCGACCTGCCCGCCATAGTACAAATCCTGAACCTGCGAACCGTCGATCAGCGACTTTCCCGGTTTATGAATCATGTTGGCAAGCAGGTTCAGACCACCACTCATCCGAAACGCACCAAAGTTTGTCAGCAGATCCTGCAGATCCAGATGCGAATCCGAATTGTACCGGTTACGAGACTGTTCAAAGGATT
>JBKDRW010000032.1:0-8043 GCA_046341255.1 Planctomycetota bacterium | reverse complement strand
GAGGTATTGTTGAAATCCACATGATGACGGGCCTTATCGTACACCACGTTTTCCAGTACCGCCCCGAACCGCAGAGCCTCGAAAATGTCAGGCTCGGATTCACGCGTGAGATAAACAGCCTTGGCATAGCAGCCACCTTCGATATTGAAGATGCCCGTATCGGACCAGCCATGTTCGTCATCGCCGATGAGGTAACGATTCGGGTCCGCCGACAGCGTGGTCTTTCCGGTACCGGACAGACCGAAAAGAATCGAGGACGTGCCGGTGTATCGGTCGGCTGTTGCGGAGCAATGCATCGACAGGATACCTTTGGCCGGCAACAGATAGTTCATCATCGTGAACACGGCCTTTTTCATTTCGCCCGCGTACTCTGTGCCCAGTAGAACAACCTCGCATCGCTCAATGCTGAGGTCCACACTGGTTCGTGACGTCATGCCGGTCGTATATCGATTCGCCGGGAATCCGCCGGCGTTATAGATCACGAACTCGGGATCGCCGAACGTGTCGAGTTCGGTATCCGTTGGACGAATCAGCATGTTGTGCATGAACAACGCGTGATACGGTCGTGCACAAATGACTCGGATCTTCAGGCGAGTCGCCGGGTCCCATCCGGCATATCCATCCACACAATAAATACGAGGACGCGTGTTGAGATAGTCAATTGCACGTTCTCGATTGATCGAAAACGTCGTTTCATCAAGCGGAAAGTTCACGGGGCCCCACCAGACATTTTTTTCCGAGTCGGGATGTCGCACGACTCTCTTGTCCCTGGGAGATCGGCCCGTCTTTTCTCCTGAGTATGCAATCAGGCAGCCCGTATCGGAAATGCTGGTTCCCGGTTCGTGTCGAATCGCTTCCTCGTAGAGACTGCTCGGAGCGAGATTGCGGAAAACCTCCTTGACCGTGATGCCGTGGGCGGCGAGCGAAAACTGATCCACAGAGGACCTCCAGAAAAAGTTGGCTCCAGATGATAACACTCCATCGACCTGCCGGACCTGTCTCTCCGGCTGATTGATCAAATCATCATGGCTTCGGTGTTGTCAGGTTCAGCCGGGCGATTGTCAACTCAGCTGCTGCCGCGTGCGGGGGGGCGGCACGAACTTCGATCAGCAAATGAGAGCGGATTCAGGCGTTCATTCTTTCATACCGCAGGAGCAATTGGCGATAACTCGAATTTTTTCCGGTTCCTCGCTTTCGATGCGATAACAGATGGGATTGTCAGCACACTCCCGAAAGTGAACGGCGTTTGAGATCGTTCCGGTGCTCGGCGGTCGAAACAGCAATGGCCTGTCGTCAGGCTGCCGGTCCGGCCGAACGGTTTCATCTGACCGTCAGTCCTGTACGATGCGGGTCAATCCACGGACTGCGAATGCGTCAACAGCAGCGGCTCAAGATCGCCCGCGTTGACCGTTGAAGATCTGGATCGATATGGAATCCTCATCCCGGTTGGTGCGGACCAGGTCTAAGTTCTGGATTCCATCCTCGATGATGGCGCTGCTTCCATGAATCAAAAATCGACTGCCAGGGCTCGAACATCGCAGAACTCTCGCCAAACGCAGGAGTCCGAAGACGAGTTGTCACAGAGGTTACTCAAACAACTGAAGCAGTACTGGGGGTATGGTGGATTCCGGACGTTGCAGCGAGAAGCGATGTCGCTGGTCATGCAGGATCGCGATTCGCTGGTGGTGCTGCCGACCGGCGGAGGAAAGTCGCTCTGCTTTCAGGTACCGGCTGTTTCAAGAGACGGGCTGGCTCTCGTTGTGTCACCGTTGATCTCGCTGATGAAGGATCAGGTTGATTCGCTGGTGAGTGTCGGGGTTCCTGCAGCGTGCATCAACAGCATGCAGACGAATCGTGAAAAGCTGGACGTGGCTGATCGGATTCGCCGACGCGATCTGAAACTGCTGTATATTGCTCCGGAGAGACTGGTCCAGCCAAAAACTCTGGAGTTTCTGCAGTCTGCTGGTGTCTCGTTCGTGGCGATCGACGAAGCGCATTGCATTAGTCAGTGGGGGCATGATTTTCGGCCTGAATACCGTCAGTTGAGGACGCTGAAGACGGCGTTCCCGGGAATTGCCATCCACGGCTATACCGCGACAGCGACCGAACAGGTTCGTGAAGATATCGTGGAACAGCTGGGGCTTCAGAACAGTCAGATTCTGGTCGGTTCCTTTGATCGGCCAAACCTGCAGTATCGCGTTGAGCGACGAACCGATTCCATCGGACAGATTCAGCGAATTCTGAATCGGCATCGCGGGGAGTCCGGAGTGATCTATTGCATCAGTCGAAAAAATGTGGAGGCCACCAGTGAGGCACTGAATCGACTTGGGTTCAAATCGCTGCCTTATCACGCCGGTATGAGTGACGACGATCGGCGTCGCAATCAGGACGCGTTCATTGACGAGTCCGTTCAGGTGATCGTGGCCACGGTGGCATTTGGCATGGGAATTGACAAGAGTAACGTGCGATTTGTGATTCACGCGGAGATGCCGCGGTCCCTTGAGAATTATCAGCAGGAGAGCGGCCGCGCAGGACGCGATGGTCTCGAAGCGGAATGTGTTCTCCTGTATTCCGCGAGCGATGCTGACACCTGGGAATTCCTGATGCAGGACATTGAGGATCCGGAGGTGCTTGGCGCGGGGCGTCAGTCTCTCATGTCGATGAAACAGTATTGTATCAGCACACGATGCCGCCATGCTCAGCTGGTCGAGCACTTCGGACAGGTCCTCGAATCTTCCAGCTGCGGCGCGTGTGATTTCTGTCTGAAGGAGATGGAGCCGGTTGCAGATCCGCTGGTGATTTCCCAAAAGATCCTTTCGTGCATTGTTCGTCAGGGAGAACGTTATGGAGCCGCTTATACAGCGCAGGTGCTGAAGGGTTCTCGGGCGAGGCGAGTGATTGACAATGGACACGACCGAATCAGCACATGGGGAATCCTGAAACAGGAGCCAGAGCCGACACTGAGGAACTGGATGGACCAGCTCGTGTCGCAGGGCTTTCTGCGAACGGCCGGCGAATTCAATTGTCTGGAAGTGACGCCTCGAGGGCGAGCGGTTCTGCGTGGTGAAGAAACGCCGCAATTGCTGCGACAGCGCATTGCTGAATCGGCTGTGCAGTCGCCGGAGGAATCGTGGGCCGGGGTGGATCGTGAGCTCTTCGAGGAACTTCGCCAGATGAGGGCCAGGCTGGCGGTTCAGAAACAAGTGCCTCCCTACATTATTTTCAGCGATGCGACCCTGAGGGATCTCGCGAAGCATCGTCCGACGAAAGCTGATGTGCTGTTGAAGATCTCGGGCATCGGAGAACGCAAGCGCACCGAGTTCGGTCCGGTGGTGCTGTTTACGATTCAGCAATGGTGTGAGACTCGCCGGTGCGCCGCAAATGTTGATGTGGTTTCGATTGGCAGGGACACGAAGAAAACGAAGTCTGTCAAGTCGGCGGACGGAACTCGAGCGTCCGATTACTTCGATCTTTTCGAGCAGAGTTGTTCCATGGAGGACGTCGCACTGCAGCTGGACCGATCGCTCGATACCGTCAGTCGCTACCTCGCTCAGTATCTGGAACTGCATCGAATTGAAGATATTTCACCCTGGGTTCCATCCGTGGTGCAGTCTCGAGTGGAAGCACTCTTCGGGCAGTTCGGCTGCGAACGCCTGAAGCCCGTGTTTGAGGCGTTGAATGGAGAGGTTGCCTACAGTCACCTGCGACTGATCGCCGTCAGCTGGCGAATGCAGCATCATGCGACCTGATCGGAAACAAGGGGTCGCTGGAAGCTGAATCGTTCCAGGGCACAGATCGGGTCCGCACCTCAGAGTCGCCGCCGATTGCGGAGAGACGACCGTCTGGAATATCTTAATTGCCGTGTCCTGCCCCGTCACAAGTTCAGACTCATTTTCAGACCAGGTGACGACTCCGCATTGGAGCGGTTATCGAATTCACATTGTCGGTCGGATCGATTCCTGATTTTTGGCGCACGTCAGGAACGTTAATCCGTGGCGAGTCAGAGCGAATTCCGCGGATGATGGTCCGCGGAACTGTGTCCTGAAAAGCGGAGGCTTCGTTTCTATGAAGAAACTGAAATTCGTCACACAGCGTTGATGTCAAAAACGGACTTGATCTCACGGTCCGCTTTCTTTGAACGAGAACGCCGACGGAATTATCTGCCAGAGTTCGCCGGATCGGGATCTTCATTGGCCGGTCTGGCGACAACAGGGGGCAGTTCTGTTCCTTCCGGAACGAATTTCATGGAAACCGAATTGACGCAGTGCCGCACGTTTTTCTGAGTCAGACGTTCTCCCTCGAACACATGGCCTAAATGACCGCCACAATTGTGACATGTGATCTCGATCCGATCACCGTCGGCATCGATCGATCGATGAACGGCTCCCGGAATCTCATCATCAAAACTCGGCCAGCCGCAATGGCTGTGAAATTTGTCTTTGGCAAGATACAGCGCGGCGTTGCAACGGCGGCAGATGTATGTGCCAGGATCCATCAGGTCCGTGTACTCGCCGGTGAAGGCTCGTTCGGTGCCTTTTTCAAGGATGACGTACGATTCAAAGGCATTCAGTTCGTTGTACTTTGCGGAAGCCTGTGGCATGTCGGAGTCCGTTTTGATTTCGGATGTTGAAGTGGCGTTCTCGGTGGATTCGGACGATGTCTCGTTCTGAGAAATCACCGCATCGGCGTTTGCAGAGACTGATGTGCCTGATGCAGTCTCCGCGGTATCCGTTGTTTTTGAGATGGACGGCGGGGCCGGACCTTCAGCGCAGCCCACGACTCCGATTGCGGCCAGAAGGTAGCTTCTGCTGATCCATGAGTACTTAACGATCCGTTTCATGTGACATCCTGTGAAAATGACAAGGGCACGTTGTTGAGACGTGCCCCGGCTAACAGTCATGTTCTTAAGAAATCGATCTCAGCCGAACACAGGTCTTGAGAGAAGTCGGGGGACTGCGATGGTCAGTGCTTGATGGGAGTCATCAGCACCGACATCATCTTTCCGCTTTCCATTTTCGGAGCCTGTTCCACGGTGGCGATGTCTTCCAGTTTCTTCACGATTTCCTGAAGCATCTCCATGCCTCGTTCATGGTGCGCATTTTCGCGGCCTTTGAACATGACGTTGATTTTGACTTTATCGCGGCGACTCAGAAACTCACGGGCCTGCCGAATTTTTGTTTCAATATCGTGCTGTCCGGTCTTTGCTCGCAACCGAAGTTGTTTCAATTGAGTCTTGTGCTGCTTCGGCCCACTGGACTTTTTCTGCCGCTCGTAAAGAACCTTCCCATAGTTCATGATTCGGCAAACTGGCGGGCGAGCGTCCGGGCTGACTTCAACGAGGTCTAAACCTTCATCTTGCGCCATCCGCAGGGCGACTGCGGTTTCCATTTCACCAAGCATCTCCCCGGAGGCACTGACGACTCGAA
This sequence comes from Planctomycetota bacterium, assembly GCA_046341255.1. Taxonomy (GTDB): domain Bacteria; phylum Planctomycetota; class Planctomycetia; order Planctomycetales; family Planctomycetaceae; genus SXXK01. The sequence continues at coordinate 2,617 of JBKDRW010000032.1, read as the reverse complement.
TTGGCGAAATACGAATGCGCTCATTCATTCGAGGCAGATTGCTTTGCGGGGCCGGTGCTGCTGGACGAGATCGTTTAATGGTTACCTCCGTTGAGTACTGGGATTGAAATGACCTGAGTGACTGCACAAGCTGCTGAAAGAAACGAAACCAATTTGTTCAGCCACCTGCTGTCCGGTTCGATGAGCCGCACGAATCCTGAATGCTCGAAACCAGACAGGTTCGTCCTCGGGATGTGCACATTGCACTGTGTCACCGACTGACGACGGATTTTTTCAGAATCCCACAAAAATTGCCAGTGTTTTTAGGTATAGATTCAGAATCTGGCAAGATCGCGAATTTGAATTGCATGATGAGTCCGCCATCCTTCGAAGCTTCGTGACATCCAGGGCGATGCGGCGGGGGAAGTTTTGGCTCTTCCCGACCGAAGACGATCGCCGACTTCCTGAGCCTGCAGTTGCGATGGCAATTGGTAAGACTGCAGTTCGAAAAGCTTGTGAAGGTCAGACTCAATCATCCTGAACGATGAGCAGCAGGCGGGGCTTTGATTCCAACGGAGCTGGCAGTCGACTCAGACCGGGTGACCATGGACTGTGACTATGGAAACAGCCTGACAGGCCGTGGCCTGGAATTCGCGGTCGATTCACCGCGCAGTTGGGGACTGACAGACGATGCATCACACGGAAAAAGGGCCGTGGCGTCCGCCACGGCCCTTTTTTGATGTGATGACCAGCTTTATTGCGCAAGACAGGATTTGAACCTGCACGGGTGTTACCCCACCAGCCCCTCAAGCTGGCGCGTCTGCCGATTTCGCCACTTGCGCGGTCTGTTGCACCCAGAGTCGACACTCGTTGAATGCTGGAAGGAGAATAGCAGGCTTCCGGACATGGATTCAACCCTATCCTGCAAGTCCGCTGGATCGAGTTCGGATTCCCGACGAACTTCTGCCGTAAAGTCGACACAAACGAGAGATTCCGGTTCACCGCGGCGTCTCACATTTAAAAAGAGTCACCGAATCGGTTGGCGTCGGTGATGGCCCCTGTGCGGTCGGAGGCGTTGTGCCCGCGCCCCGCGTGGCACCGAATTTTGTTCTCAAGGCGGCTCCGCGACGTGGCAGCGATACGAGACCTGTGCGAGCGTTCGTCATCGAACCGCGGTAGAAAACGACTGTTTTGATCAGCGGTCCCCGTGGAGTCGTGCGAAGTCGAGAGCGTCAGAAAGCAGGCATTGCTGAATGGAATTGCAGCAGAAATCGCAAAGTGTGCGAGGCATCGCTTCCGAATTGCGAAGGAATGTGCAAATTTCCAGCAGCTACCTTGAGAATGTCGTCAGTGCCCCGTACAGTCGCCCCCCATGCGTTCCGGCGCTGCGTTGTTGTGACAAGTCGATCTCGACAACGCCCTCCTGACATGGAGAAGACGCATGATTTCCACGAAACCTTCGTTCGTCCGAAGTGTGACCGCAATGAATTCTATTTTCCGTCCGCTGACGGCTGTCTGCATGATGTCTGTCCTGTCTGGCTGTTTCCTTCCTGGCTGCGGGTCAGGTGGTGGAGATGAGATCCTGATTGGACATTTTGGCTCGATGACAGGTTCGGAGGCAACCTTCGGCGAATCGACGGATAACGGTATCAAGATCGCCGTCGAAGAGTTCAATGCCGCCGGGGGACTCAACGGAAAGAAAGTGAAACTGATTACCTATGACGATAAGGGCGATGCGCGTGAAGCGGCGAATGCGGTGACGCGACTGGTGACAAAGGACGAAGTCGTTGCCGTGATCGGTGAAGTTTCGTCAGGATTGTCCCTCGCCGGTGCGCCCATCTGTCAGGAGAATAAAGTGCCGATGGTGAGTCCGTCGTCGACAAATCCGAAGGTGACAGAAGTGGGCGATATGATTTTTCGAGTGTGTTTTATCGATCCGTTTCAGGGATTTGTGTGTGCAAAGTTTGCTCGGGAGAATGATCGATTGAAAGCCACAAAGGCTGCCATTCTGAACGATCAGGCTTCGCCTTATTCCGTGGGTCTTCAGGAAGAATTCGAAACGGCGTTCACGGCGTTGGGAGGTACGGTTGTCAGCAAGCAAACCTACACGGCTGGTGATCAGGATTTTTCAGCACAACTCACTGCGATCCGGAGTGCTGAGGCAGAGGTTCTGTTTCTGCCAGGTTACTACACGGATGTCGGCAATATCTGTCTGCAGGCTCGAAAACTCGGTCTGAAGATCCCTTTGCTGGGCGGAGATGGCTGGGACTCTGCGAAGCTCGGTGAAATTGCGGGCGACTCGATCGACGGCTGCTTTTATTCGAACCACTACTCTCCTGAAGATCCAAGTCCCCGCGTTCAGGAGTTTATTGCCAAGTATAAGTCGCGGCACAACACGACGCCCGACGCTCTTGCGGCTCTTGGGTACGATACGGCTCGGGTCATTTTCGAGGCCATGAAGCGGAGTGGATCGCTGGATGGTGCTGCCCTGGCGGCCGAACTGGCCCGTACGAGGGAGTTCGACGGGGTGACGGGATCCATCTCACTGGATGCGAAACGCAACGCAGTCAAACCTGCTGTGATGCTGGAAATGAAGGGTGGAAAGCCAACGTTCGTGACCACAATCGCACCTTAGTAA